>NZ_JAEQDE010000170.1:0-7642 GCF_020737865.1 Microcoleus sp. PH2017_35_SFW_U_B | reverse complement strand
GCCCTTTTTTGACAGTTAAATTAGTTTCATATATTTCCCTAAAATCTTCCTTCATCTGATATGCAATCCTCAAACATTCTGATTTTTTTAAGATCAATTTCCTTGAGCTAGAGATGAATAGGCGATGATTGAGATATTATTTTCGGTACAGTAGGGCATGGCGTCTTTTTCTACCCAGCGCCAAAACAGAGAATAGGGCGGTTGCAAGCTGTCAATGCGTCCGTATTGGGCGGCTTCTGCTATTTGGGCGCGGGAAAAGTTGGAAACGCCGATCGCCCGAATCTTCCCCTGTTGCTTTAATTTGTTCAGGGCGTCCATGGTTTCGGCAATTGGTACGGCTTCGGAATTCCAAGTGCCGGCGGGCCAGTGGATTTGGTACAGGTCGATATAATCGGTGTTGAGGTTTTTTAGCGATCGATCGCACGCTTCGACTACCAAATCTGGTCTGAGGTGGTTGGCGAAAACTTTGCTAGCATAAACTACTTGCGATCGCACGTCTGAAAGTGCTTGACCGATAATTTGTTCCGAATGCCCTTCTCCGTACACCTCAGCCGTATCAAAGGTGGTAATACCGGCCTCAAAAGCGGCGCGCATGGCTTTGACAGTTTCGGCATCCTCAATTCCCACCCACATCCGCTTCCCAGCTTGCCAAGTCCCCATAATTATCGGGGTAATTTGAATTTCTGATGTACCCAATTGTCGCTTTTCCATACCCTAAGTCCTCATTTGGATTTTTAGTATTCACCCTCAATCTATCTAATTTTAACAGAAAAAAGTAGGTAGAGTAGCTTTGAATCAGCGATTTTGTTACTATTGTTAAAACCCAAATAAATCCTATGAAATCAACTACTCGCGCGCTGAAAGAATGGAATGTAGCTGTTAATGCTTTGGAAGGGGGCAGAACGATTGTGCTGTTGCGAAAAGGTGGTATTCGCGAACAAGCGGGACAGTTTAATGTCAGTGACAAGCAAGTTTTACTGTATCCAACTTTTGAACACCAACAACCTGATTTATTAAAGCCAGATTTTGCAAGTCAAGTAAAAACTGTAGAATCTGGTTGGCATCCGGAAACTATTAGAATTGGCAGTTGGGCTGAGATTACTGATGTTTTTTTGGTGGCTTGGGAACCAGCAATTAATGCGCTATTTCCCTACCATATTTGGAATGAAAAATTTGTCGGCGACCGCCTGAAATGGAAACAAAATCAGCCAATTTATATTTTATTGCTGCGGGCTTATCGCCTCGCAGAAAAAGCCGAAATTCAGTACATTTCTGAATACGGCGGTTGTCGTTCTTGGATTGATTTGGCAAGTCCTATTTCTCTGGAGGGGAGTGAAGCTGTTTTAAGCGATCGAGAATACATTGCACGCTCAAATGAAATCCGCAATCTGATGGCGAATCCTCCGAACGCGGATGGTTTGCAGAAAATCACAACGCTGACGGTTTAAACTTTATGCACCTATAATTTGTTGAAAGTAGATAGAATGTATTGGTATTGTGGTATTGGTAGCCACGATGTGCTTTTTAAGCCTGTACAAAAAATAGACTTTCTGCGTTTGGCTGATGTTTTGCCAGTATCTGTTACAAATAGCTGTACGATCGCTCCGATGAATGTTCGTCAATTGAAGGGAAGCATCCAGGCTTTACACGATGGGTGCTGTGAAATTGCCATGAAGATCGATCGCGCTTGCAAGGAAGGTTTGCAATGAGTCAGATCCAGCGCACCGTCTTGATTGTCGATCGCAGCCCGGAAGACTGTCATAAGTACCGACAGTATCTGCTGCGCGATCGCGAGTACCAATACAAAATAATCGCAGCGCCGTTAGGGCAAGAAGGCTTGGCGCTGTGGGAACAACACCAGCCGGATCTGGTGTTGCTCGATAATCGGCTGCCAGATATGGACGGTTTGCAATTTATCGCCCAACTGCGAAGCAAAATAGTATCGCAGCGATATTTGCCTGTAATTGTGGTCGGAGTTGGGAACGAGACGATCGCAGTCGAAGCCATCAAAGCCGGCGCCCAAGACTATCTAATAAAAGAACAAATCGCACCGGAGAGTTTGCGGATGGCGGTGAAGGGGACGATCGACAAAGCGCAATTACACGCCAAGCTGCAACAAAACGAAGAACGCTTGCACTTAGCATTGAAAGCCGCTGGGATGGGTACTTGGGAATGGCAGATTCCTAACAATTGTGTAGTGTGGTCTAATCTGGTAGGGCCGATTTTTGGTCTACCGCTGGGAACTTATCCGGCAAGTTATGAAGATTTTATCGAACTCGTACATCCCGAAGACCGCGAGATAATTGGCGAGGCTATAACCACTACCCTTGAGACAGGGATTAGCTATGAAGTTGAATTTCGCGCTGTCTGGGCCGATGACTCGCTGCATTGGGTAGGCGCTAAAGGGCAACTTTACTATGACTGGGCTGGCAAACCGCTGCGGCTCCTGGGTACAGTAGTAGACCTCACTCAGTCTAAACAGGCAGAAGCAGAACGCCTGCAACAAGTGCAGCGAGAGCGGGCGATCGCCCTAATTGCCCAGCAAGTTCACCAATCGCTGGATTTAGAGCGCGTTTTGCAAACAACCGTAGAGGAAGTGCGACAGTTTCTCGACACGGATCGGGCGATCGTATTTCGTTTGCACTCAGATGGCGGCGGGACTGTGGTAGCGGAATCTGTGGGGCCAGACTGGCGATCGATCCTAGCTTCCCAAATCTACGATCCCTGTTTGGCAAGCAGTTATCTTGAACCCTACCGTCAAGGATTGGTGACGGCAAAAACAGATATTCATGATGGCTCGATCGACCCTTGTCACATCGAACTGCTGACTCAATTTCAAATCAGGGCAAATCTAGTCGTACCGATCCTGCACGAAAACCAGTGCTGGGGACTGCTGATTGTCCATCACTGTGGCGCCCCGCGCCTGTGGCAACCCTTAGAAATTGATTTGCTTCAGCAGTTGGCTCAGCAGGTGAGCATTGCCATTCGGCAGGCTGAGCTTTATCAGCAAGCACAACACGAACTGCAAGAGCGGAAGCGCACCGAAGCAATTTTACGGGAAAGCGAAGAACGCTTCCGCCAGTTAGCAGAAAGCATCGATGCTGTGTTCTGGATTTCCGATTACCCTTCGGGGCGAGTGCTTTATGTCAGTCCTGCCTACGAACGGCTGTGGGGCTTGAATCCCCAATCTTTGTATGATGACTCTCGGGTTTGGCAGGATTTAGTGCATCCGGAACACCGCGAATCGAACGCCCGAGCGTTTGAGCAGAAAGCTGTTGAAGGAAAGTTCGATGAAGAGTACCGGATTGTTTTGCCCGATCGCACTGTACGCTGGGTGAGAGACCGCTGTTTTCCGCTCAAAGATGAGACAGGAAAAATTTATCGGTTCACAGGGATTGCTGAGGATATTACCGATCGCAAACAAGCAGAAATCGCTTTGCAGGAAAGCGAGCGCCAGTTTGCGACTCTGGCAGAAGCCTCTCCAACAGCCATTTTCCGGTTTGATATTGACAATAACTGTCTCTATGTCAACCGCCGTTGGGGCGAAATGACAGGCCGATCGGTAGAAGAGGCCTTGGGGATGGGATGGGTGCAAACTTTGCATCCCGACGAATGCGATCGACTCAGCCGGGAATGGCTGCAATGGTGTCAAAAACCCGAGCCCAGAGGAATTTACCAGAACGAAGGCAGGCACGTACAGCCAGACGGCAGCATTACCTGGTACTACACCCAGTCGCTGCCCTACCTAGACTGTAACGGAACGGTGACTGGCTATGTGGGAACGCTGATCGACATTACCGATCGCAAACAAGCTGAGAAAGAGATCCGTCAAAGCGAAGAACGCTATCGATATTTAACGGAATCAATCCCGCAATTGGTATGGACAGCGAACGTTGACGGGGTATTGCTCGATGTCAACCAACGCTGGTTAGATTTTACGGGGTTGACGGTAGCACGAGCTCAAGCTGAAGGTTGGCCGGCAGTTGTCCATCCTGATGATGTCTCTACCATGGGCGATCGTTGGATGTCTGCTCAACAAGACGGCAGCCCTTATCAAGCCGAAGGTCGATTGCGCCGCTGCGACGGCGTGTATCGATGGTTTTTGCACCAAGCTATTCCCGTCAAGAATGAATCGGATCGAGTTGTCAAATGGTTTGGTACGGCAACTGATATTGAAGACAAAAAATGCTTGGAAGAGCAGCGCGACAGTATTTTGCAGCAGGAAAAAGCTCTGCGCGCAGCAGCGGAAAAAGCTAACCGCGCTAAGGATGAATTTTTGGCTGTGCTTTCTCACGAATTGCGATCGCCCTTGAATCCGATCCTGGGGTGGGCGCAACTGCTGCAAAGTCAAGCCTTGAATGCGGCTCAAACTGCTAAAGCTTTAGACACGATCGAGCGCAATGCCAGATTGCAGACTCAGTTGATTGATGATTTGCTCGATATTGCGGGGATTATGCACGGCAAACTGAGCTTGAATCCCACCCCGGTGAATTTGAGTTTGGCTGTCGAATCTGCGATCGATACTGTGAAAACGGCAGCCGCTGCGAAGTCGATCGAGATTCATGCGATGGTGCCGGATCTGGGGCTGGTGTCTGGCGATGCGGTACGACTCCAGCAGATTGTCTGGAACTTGCTTTCTAATGCGATTAAGTTTACTCCTAACGGTGGCAGAGTGGAGATTCGGCTGGAGCGATCGGGCGTTAGCGGATCCCGCGCAGAGGATCGGGCGCTGATTGCCGTCAGCGATACTGGTAAAGGCATCCACCCTGACTTTTTGCTATCTATTTTTGATTCTTTCTACCAGGAAGATGTGTCTCTGACGCGCAAATATGGCGGGCTGGGATTGGGATTGGCGATCGTCCGCCATTTAGTGGAAGCACACGGCGGGACAATTGCTGCGGAGAGTGCGGGCGAGAATCAGGGATCTATTTTTAGGGTGAGTTTGCCGCTTTTAAAGGCTGAACCTGAGATGAATTTAGCAGAGGAAGTGCGATCGGCTTAAACATGGTACGTAGTTGCGCTTCAGCGCTCTTAAGGTACGTTGTTGCGCTTCATCGCTCTCTTAATATATATAAGATCGGAGCGCTGAAGCGCAACTACATACCTTAAGATAGTGCACGATTTCAGCAATCACAAATTCAGTCATCTTTAACACCTTTCAATGTACTTTTCGAGAGACGCGCTTCCACGAAACCCAGCCCAAAATCCGCAGCTAAGGCCATCAAAGCCGCCGGAATTGCCCCAGCCAAAAGTAACTGATTGTTGACTGTAGCAACGCCCCGAAAAATAAAGACTCCCAAGCCACCTGCACCAATTGCCGCCGCAATAGTTGCTAGCCCGATCGCAATTACCGCAGCCACTCGCACGCCCGCCAGAATCACGCCCAGCGCCAGGGGAAGTTCCACTTGCCACAACAGTTGCATATCCGTCATTCCCATGCCTGTCCCGGCCATCACAATCGCCCGATCGACGCCGACAATGCCCGTGTAAGTGTTGCGGATAATCGGCAGTAGGGAATAGAGTGTCAGGGCGATGATTGCCGTGCGATCGCCTATTCCGCCCAATACCGGCACCGGAATTAACAAGCCAAACAAAGCTAAACTAGGAATTGTTTGCATAATATTCGCAAATCCCAAAATCGGCTTTTTCAATTTGGGTTTTCTAGTAACTAAAATCCCCAGAGGAATTCCCACAATCGTAGATATAACAATCGCGACTATTACTAAATACAAGTGTTCCATCGACCTCTGAACCATCTCAGCACCATAGCGGTTAATAAAATTAATCATTGCGTAATTCATGATTGCTAACAGCATTCCAATTTAGCTAATTAAAAAGATTCCAAAAAGGCGCGAGCTTCTGGATGCTGAGATTTAATAAATTGATCCGGCGCGGCAAATTCAACCAATCGCCCATCTTGCATCAAACCAATTTTAGAGGCTAAAAAAAAAGCTTCTTGAATTCCGTGAGTCACAAAAATCACAGTTTTCCCTAGTTGCTGCTGTAATTGACGGAATTCCCGCTGCAATTCCAAGCGAGTAATGGGGTCTAAAGCACCAAACGGTTCGTCCATTAACAGCAGCGGAGGGTCTGCTGCAAGTGCTCTGGCGACGCCTACACGCTGCCGCTGTCCGCCGGATAACTGATGGGGATAGCGTTTGGCGAAGTGCTGGGGGTCGAGATTCAGTAATTCTAACAGTTGGTGGACGCGATATTTTATGCGATCGTCCTCCCAGCCTTCCAATTTCGGCACTAAACCAACGTTTTGCTCGACGGTAAAATGGGGAAACAAACCGATTTCTTGAATTACGTAGCCAATTTTTCGCCGCAGTTGAATTGCGTTCCAGTGAGTTGTCGGTTTTCCCATGACAAGCACTTCGCCGCTGCTTGGTGTCAGTAAATTGTTAATCAATTTCATGGTAGTAGTTTTGCCGCTACCGCTGCGTCCCAGCAATACTAAAATTTCTCCTTGGAACACCTTGAAATTGAGTTTGTCTACTAAATTTCTGCGGTTGAGGCGATATGTAACGTCCAGGCATTCGACAGCAACTTCATGATTGAGAGCCATGATTCATTTCGGTGATGTTGGTTTTAATAAATTGTCAATCAGCCAACGGGAAAATCCCAAATCTAAAATGTCAAATCGACTTGGTTTTGCCATTCTAGCAATAATGCTCGACATTGGAGGCAAGTTAATTTTTTGAGCAAGTCGCGAATTCCGTCGGGGGTTACAGGATATGCAGCACCGATTAGTTCGGGGTTTACTGTGGCTGTGGGGTGCAATTCTGCTACAAAACCGTAGAGTTTTTGATTGGAGAATGAACTGTTGATTTCCCAGCCTGTGGTGTTGATTGGTTGGATGCGGGCGATCGCACTTTCTGTCACGCCTAGTTCTTTTTTGATTATAGCTGGAACTGCGGCTGCTGGTGTTGTGGCTTCTGGTACGCGACCGCCTGGAAAGTCAAGGGTTGTGGATGCCACGCCGGGGCGGTACATCGGTGCGGGAAACAGCAATTTGTCAGCTTGAATTGTTAAAATTACAACGGAATCTGCTCTTTCTACTCGCCAATATTCGACTATTTGTCCTTCGGTTGTTTCGAGATGTTCGCCAATTAGTTTTACCCAATGAGAGTTGATTTCTACAAATCTATCTAGGGTTTTCCAGTGAGATTTTTCGGTTGGGTTCATGTTGACAGTTGACAGTTGACAGTTGACAGTTGACAGTTGACCGAAGCAAGAAGGAAGTTCGGCAACGGATTGTGAAACGGATGTAAAGGATGTAAAGGATGGAAGGAATAAGGAAGAGGCAATAAGGAAGAGGGAACCTCATAACCGTCTTGGCGGTTGCTGTGAATTAGATGTTTTTTGCTATGGTAATCGATCGCTGTCGATCGCCCAAATAGTCGATCGGTCTTTTCAGCTTTGACCCGATTTTTCGATCTAGATTGTAAATTTTTGCTACAATAGCACACAGAACCCAAGAAAATTCAGTATCATAGACTACATAATCTAAGTTGATCTGCGCCTTTGGTGATGAGTTGTTGAAACCGCTCGTAAAAACATGGACAAAGCTACCCAAAAGTAGTCAATGTTAGACATCTACGTTAGTAATTTTAGTCCACAGTCCTAAAACTACAGGAAT
>NZ_JAEQDE010000169.1:0-7645 GCF_020737865.1 Microcoleus sp. PH2017_35_SFW_U_B | reverse complement strand
TCATTACAAAGCGTATCTATAGCTTCTAAGAATGGTGAATTTATCTCAAAATATACTCACCACTAGCGAAGAGTGTTCAATAAGATGCGTTCCCCCTGCAATACGCAGCGACCATTCTTCTCTATTTGAGTTATCAAATAGTCAAAACATTCAGCTAATCTTGCATTAACTACGCTTTGCTTTATCATTTCTAGGGCTAATCGAGCTTGTTTTCTACATTCGCTGTTTTCTAATTTCCGTTGTATCTCATAATGAGTGAGTGTGCTTATAGCAATGGGTGAATATTTGTCACCTAAAAGAGAAAGCAAATTGTCATAGTATACTTTTCCTCTGGGTGATACACCATTGCAGTAACTAACTCCTCGACCAATCCGACACATCAAAACTACTTTCACTAATTTTCCTGCATAGTTTGGAAGAATATCTGATTGCCCAGCGATATATGAGGCGACAGAGTCAGCGACAGGAGCTTCATGATGAAAATTATCCCAACCATTATGTTTAGCTAGAAGCTGCTCCAATAAATCGTCAACAATTCCTGCTCTTTCGCTTGGGGAACGATATGGATTTCCCCCTACAACCTGGAGAAACTGCTCACCCAATTCATATTTATCTTTATGAAGATTAGTATTATATCCCTCAAGAGTAAGCCCTAACTTATATTTGGGTTCATCTAAACAATTTGTCCAAATAGAGGGGGCTATTAAAGAAATATTTTTCCTTACCTGAACATCCGTCTCTATAGATACAAATATCCCAAAAACAGTTCTAAGTATATTTCCGCATAGATGGCTAGGTAGTTCGGATATTTTTAGCTCAATTGTTTTTTGAGTTGCATTATCTATAGGTGTATTATAAGTTCTTAAGTTTTTAATAAATGCTTGTACCTGAAGTGCTGCTTCAGTTGGTCTATCTCTTAGGACATCTTGAATCGATGTTTGTAACCATCCAAGCAGTTCAAAAGCGTTAATTGTATAGTTAGTCGGATGAGAAATTCCTATGTCATTTCTCATCTCAAGAATATGTTTTAACTTTTTGTACGTTGTGTCAGAAATAAGCTCAAGCTTTCTACAGGTGTCTAGTAAAACTGAATCTTTAAGAGAAGCGAGATCTTCTTCTTTTTCGTAAAAATCTCGGCTTTTACCCCCTACTGCGGCATCAAAGAAAATATCAATTCCGTATGCAATAGCTTTCTTTCTTAAATCCAGAGTAACTTCATTCCATACTGCGTTGAGTGCGTAGTCAAACAACCCAAATCCTGCGCCAACTACAAACTTAGATAAGTAACGTGCGTCTCTTTTAATGTCATCAGGAAGTGACTGAATGTAAGTAGGTAAATTTTGACCAATAATTGCTCGTTCTGGCTGATCCGCAATGATGTTATCTGAGGGAAGCCCCATTTGTTTTAGAAAAGCCACAACCATTTGTGCTTGTGGGTCAATTAGTTCTGCATAGCTAACCTTTTCAATTTCGTCCATAGTACCTTTTTGCTATCTAGCTTATAATTGTATCGCAGTTGCGGTAGAATACTGGATATAGTCAATAATACCGCAGCTCAAGGATGTATGTCAACCCCTTCTTACTCCCCATCACAATCTCCTTTCCTAGATCGAATTCGCCGCACGATTTAACTCAATCACTGAAGCCGTCGCACTGAAAAAACCTATCTATATTAGATTTTAGATTAGAGAGCATTTAGAGTCGATCGCACACCCTCGGCGATCGGTGCATTATGATAAAGCAAGCAGCGATAAAGTCTCATCTTCATAAAATAATTCGATCGCGTTAAAATCCCGACGCAGCAAATTTTCAATTTGCAATGTCGAACAGTTTCCCAGGCGAAGCCAAATAACTTTCGGTGGATTCCCAAATACTAAGCTCAGGTCGTGCATATCCGCGTCTTTCGAGACAATCATCAAATTATTGTATGAATGCATAATCCCAAACTATTGGGTCGATCGTTGCTTTCATTCCCACATCTCGAACGTGAAGCGAATTTGGGAAAATATCGCTCAAACGATTCGGCAACTTGGGCGACAAGTTTTCATCAAAAAGTAATTTCATGCGGATAAGGTCGCAGTCATAAACCGACGCTCACGGTCAGCAGCATAAGCTATACAAGCTTTTAAATCTTCTCGTGTCAAATCGGGAAAATCGTCGAGAATTTCTGCTTCAGTCATCTCCGAAGCCAGGTACTCAAGCACTTCATAAACCGTAATTCGCAAGCCGCGCACACAAGGCTTACCACCGCGTTTATTTGCTTCGATCGTGATGTGGTTTCGGTAGTTCATAAGAAACACTCGGTAATATCATTTTTCTGTGAAGCTACATAGAATGTATTCTTTTGTTGTGCTGTGAGTCCAGTCGCCTGGAGCGCATTAGTGATGAGGGAGTTATCGATTTCGATCGTGGTTTTCATAGGTATTTTGGGGTGAGTCTTATCGATCGCGCTTTCATCCAATTACAAGCGATCGCCCACCGGCAGCGATCGACATCTTTTTTTTTAATTAAATCCTTTTGTTACTGCCGATCGATCGCATATTCTCACATATAACGAAGTTCAAGTGCATTGCAAAAGCTACTCAAGCGATTCAGCAAAGCATTGTAGTAGGGATAAGCATCATCTCGTTCATCTTGAAGGCGGGCATAAAGAGTCAATTCTGGCTCTGCGGCCAGACGATCTTTAGGAACATCTAAGCCCGCTTCGGCTAGGCGAGTTGCCGCGATCGCGACTAACAATGACCCAATTGTATTAGTTTTACCATGATGAAGATCGTTCAGTCCAGGTAGAATTAGCTCTGCTCCCGGCAACTCATTTAAGTTCATAACTGTCCATCCTCTATGTTACTTTCAAAACGTTTGATGAAGTTCTCAACTCTGCTTCTGAGCGCATCAGGATTAAGAGAGGGAAATCGGATTAATTCGGGTGCAATACTCTCAAAACTATTACGCAGTTCTTCTAAGGAAAATAATTTCTGTTCGTACATGGCTTGAACATCTTTAATGTCCCGATCGAATCCCCTGGATATTTTGGAGAGTGCTTGGGCTATAAAGTCATAGTGATAAAACGAGATTTGACCGTATTTGCCAATGAAGATACTCCTGTCGCGCCACCCCGGAATTGTGGGTAAGAAATCCTGTGGGGAAGCCAGTTCGATATTAATATTCAATTCTTGTTTGATTTTGGCGATCGCACCAAAAATGCCTGGGGGTTCAGGATCTAGACGAATATCGATATCAATGGTCGAACTCCGCCATCCAATCAGTAGGGCGCTAGCACCACCCGTAAAATAGATGCAGCCTGAACCCTGAGCCTCTCTGCCCAAGACTTGCATCAGTCGTTCTATCTTCTGAGAGTCAACATTCGGACGCATATGCTGCACAAATATTTAAACGGTAACAGATTTCTTATAACTCTACATCAATATTATTACATCGCCCTCTTAATAATAAATTCAAGATTGCTGCTCGAAAACAATTTCTTCATATAATTGCTCGATCGCCAAACTCAACCCAATACTTCTAAGCTCCACGCGATCGCCCGCTCGATAGCTCAGAATCAACCAATCCCCCGCATCATTTCTGTGATAAATATCGATCGCCATCTCATCCGAACTCACCAACACATAATCGACCAAATTCGGATTGCGGCGATATTTTTCAAACTTTTTGCCGCGATCGTAAGCCTCGGTACTATCCGATAAAACCTCAACAATTAAACAGGGATAGGTAATATATTGAGGGCTAGAATTATCTCGCCGATCGCAAGTGACACTCAGATCGGGATAGGTATAGTTGTGAGTATTGAGGATATTTACGCGGCAGTCAGAATTGTATGTTTTACAACCACTACCCCGCAGATGGGGCTTGATCGTCACTAAAAAGTTTCCCGCGATCGCACTATGATTTTGCGTGCCCCCACTCATCGCACATACGCGACCATCGATTAGCTCGTGCCTTTCTAATTGTTGCTCCTCCCAAGCAAAATACTCTTCAGGCGTAAAGTACCGCTCCTGCTCTCTAGCTGCAATCATAACAATCTCCTAATTTAAAAGTAGTAATACCAACACGCTCACCGGACGTAAATCACCTTAGTTTTATGATATATGTCAACTTTTAAGGTGTTGTTTCTGGGGTGAGGTCGAGGTTGCGATAGACTTGTTCGATCGCAAAACTAAGATTGATGCTTTTTAGTTCGATAGTGTCACCTTCTTTGTAGTTAATAATGATCCATTCACCAGCATCATTTTTATGATACAAATCCATTTCGATACTGGTGGAACTAACCAATAGATAATCTTGTAAGACAGGGTTGCTGCGATACATTCTAAATTTACCACCGCGATCGTAGGCCTCAGTGCTGGGAGAGAGAACTTCAACGATTAAGCAGGGGTAGGTAATGTATTGGGTTGTGGTTTTATCGCGATCGTCGCACGTTACACTTGCATCAGGATGGGTGTAGTTTTTGGTTCCGGCGATGTTGACTCTCAGATCGGAGTTTCCTGTTTCGCAACTGCTGTTTTCTAGATGATTGGAGAAGAGAGTTGTGAGTCTGACGGCAATGCGGCTATGGTTTACGCTGCCGCCGCTCATGGCGTACACTTGACCGTCGATATACTCATGCTTTTCTAGCTGCTTTTCTTCCCAAGCAAAGTATTCTTCTGGGGTTATGTGAGGAAAGTTTTCTTTGGCGGCGATCATTTTTTTAGGTAATAGATGGTAGGCAATGGGTAATGGAGTTTATTTCTATTCCCTATTTTAGTCTCGCACAAACATTCTTGGAACCGACGAGAGGTTCTGAAACGGGGAAGGTTCGGCCTTGTATCATTGTGACGAATAATGTTTACAATCCGCGTGTCCCTCCGCCACTTTATGATCGCTATCACCAGCCCATTGCCAGTAGGGGCAATTCATGAATTGCCAGTAGGGGCAATTCATGAATTGCCCCTACTCTTCCACGCGATAGCCCAATTCTGCCAAACGGGTGCGGGACTGCCGCCATTTCGGCTGCACCTTGACAAATAACTCCAAATATACTTTACCTTCAATTAACTTTTGAATCTGTTCCCGGGCCGCACTGCCGATCGACTTGAGCATACTGCCGCTTTTACCGATTAAAATACCTTTTTGGGAATCCCGCTCGACGTGAATCGTCGCCAGAATGCGGGTAATCTTCGCTTCTTCTTGAACAATGTCGATCGCGATTGCTACAGAATGCGGCACTTCTTCCCGCGTCAGCAGCAAAATCTGTTCCCGAATCAACTCGCCCATAATAAACCGTTCCGGCTGGTCAGTCACCAAATCTGGCGGATAATAGTAAGGCCCAACCTCCAAATGTTCGATTAACAATTGTTGCAGTGGCTCGACACCCTCGCCCGTGAGAGCCGAAAACTTGACCACTGGCCACTGAGGATTGACAATTTGCTCGTAGGTGCGATCGATCAACACGGAATCCTCCGGTTGTTCGTCCAGCTTATTCATCCCCAAAATCACTGGAATTTTGCAATTGCTGAGAATTTCGATAATATATCGATCGCCCCCACCCGACTCCACCGAACCATCCACCACAAACAACACCACATCCACAGACTGAATCGCCGTGCGGGCATTCTGCACCAAAACCTTACCCAATTGGTGATGCGGCTTGTGAATTCCGGGAGTATCGACAAAAATAATTTGTGCTTCCGGCGTCGTCAGGATGCCCCGCAGCCTGTTGCGCGTCGTCTGAGACACCGGCGAAGTAATGGCAATTTTCTGTCCTACCAACTGATTCATCAGGGTGGATTTGCCAACATTCGGGCGCCCGATAATACCCACAAAGCCCGACTTGTAGCCCGCAGGAGCCGCGGGAACACCCATGATTTCCGATACGTCGATAAATTTACTATCTTCCACTAAAATCACCTATTTTCAAGCCCCTTCTCTGTCTATTGTCGCCTGAAAATACTCAAACGCCCATTGATGCACTCTAGCATCTTTCTTCCGCTGGTATAGCGCATAACACTCAAAGGGCGATCGAGCCGTCAACCAGTGTTAAAACGCCACAGGCGATCGACAAAACTTGATATCTGAGACAAAATTTGATAAAGTTCCAATGACATCGATCGAAAATGAATCATTCTGGTAAAATCGAGTCCCCAACGCTGTAACAACTTCAGATGTGTAAATGTCTCACTCAACTGAAACCATTCTACAGTTTGTCAGACCAACCAGTTTGTACGTTTTTGAAGATGTATGGTAATAAATTAGATGGGTCAAAACCAAGATAAAAGTTCATTAGCCTTAGATTTTTTATAAATTAAAGCTAATGTTTTTGTCCCTACCTAATTAGTGCTAACCGTCATAAAGTTGAGGAGATGAATCGGATGAAATCGAAATTATTTTGGAGTTGCTGCACCGTATTGGTAGCCAGCTTGCCTATTCCTGCCTTCGCTCAAACAGCCCCTCAAGCAGGTATTGACTACAAAGGCGGCTCAAAGAACTACCAAACAGTACCGGGCAAAATTCCTGAAAGAACTTTACCCAAAGCCTTTGACTTTCCAATTATTACTAATGTTGCTACTGACACTAGCATCACCACAGATCACCTAATTACCGAGCAGTTTCGCGCGCCCGCGACTCGTACAGAATACACCCGCGCTCTCACCACCTGGTCAGAATCAATCAGAGAATGTCTGGGTAAACAGCCCCGCTTGATCCGGGCCAGCACCAAGAACCCGATTCAGATTAATGGCAAAGTAGGCACGATTGTCAGAAATGCAAATAACCGTGCAGTTTGCAAATAAGCGAGTAAGTTCCGCTGTCTGAAGACAAAAACTAGAAAGTGTTTTTACACAAAAAGAGCAATAGTTTTCTATTGCTCTTTTTGTTGGCAAAATGTCAATGAATTAGTTTGTAGTGAGGACTTCAGTCCTTCTTAATTTCTGAGGACTCGCATTCCTCACTACAAACGAAATAATGCAGAAACCTGGTTTTTTCCAAAAATATGCTGTGAAACCTGAAGGATATAGATTTCAAACTATAATTTTCGATTAAGGAATGAGAATTAAATAACTTCGACAGGTTTGTGGGATGGGCGTCCCGCCCGTCCAAAAACGACGGGCGGGACGCCCATCCCACAATAACAATTAAAATTGTAAGTTATTTAATTTGCGATCCTAAGTAGCGCAAAATTCATTCGTACTCAGCAAAATTTCCCCATAATCAGGAATCCAAGCCAGCCACTTTTGGTCGGAGCACTGACACAACAACCACGCTTCGTCAAAACTGAATGCTGTTGGCGGATTGAACAATTTGACCCACATCGAAGGAGCCAATTTTGGTGCAGGTACGGCGCAGCCAAATTTTGCCCAGTCCAAGGCACTCGCGGCGCTGGCTAGCGTTGCTTGCGGTTGCCGACTACGAATATCTGTTTGCAGTTGCATAACTACTCCTGTAGAGCTAAAAGTCAGCACGCCTTGCGGGGTTAGGAACTGTAACTTAATTTATGGACAAAGCTACCCATCCTTGACTATTTGGGTAGCTTTTTGAGCAAATTGTGGCCGCGCGAGACTATTTGCCCCTGGTTCAATTTGTTTTTGCCCCCGTGCCATTGGATTACAGATGTGGGCGTCTTGCGTCAGAGAAATCTGCATTTGGACTGATT
>NZ_JAEQDE010000047.1:41148-109958 GCF_020737865.1 Microcoleus sp. PH2017_35_SFW_U_B | reverse complement strand
GGCGTAAGCCAAGAACATCGGGAGCCGGATGCGGTGAAAATCGCACGTCCGGTTCTAACTGAGAGGGGCGGGGAATAATATCCCCCCTCGACTCAACCATGACCTTGCCATTGACACCATTCAAATGAACATTATGGAGATACGATCGTTGTGACCAATTCTCAACCAGAGGAAGTCACCTCAAGCCACTCCGTCACCGAACGATGGCGGTGTTACGCAATGCAGGAAAAATACGGCTGGCGACTGCTACGAATCAAACCGACAAAAGACTCAACCCTCAAATACTCCTGCATATTTGAAGGTGAAACCAGTTTTCCTAACTACATGGATGAAGACGAGGAGGATTAACAAATGGGCAGAAAATACATTATTTTTCGCGCTGACTGGACAGAAGAAGAAGGTGCCGAGAACAGACTTTTAGCTCACACCGGAGGGCTAACCGACATTTTGGCAGAGTATTTTGATTCATCAAATTCACCGATTCCCGAACCTGGTTATCGGCCGCTAGAGTTCCAAACTCTGACAGAATCTAAAGACACCCAAATAGCTGGTGCTGATACTCATTACCGCGTAGGCGACTGGGAAGTAATTAGAGTAGAAGAATACCAGACAGCCATCCCGAACAATGCCTTTGAGGCGATCGTGGTTTGCTACTGCAAATACTCCCCTGTTCAAACACCCTTGATACCGATGCCAAAATCTACGGTTTCAGTTGACTCCTTCGGTTCCGAGGAAAAATATCGGCAGTATCTCGAACAAACAAAGCAAGCAACAGCACTTGTTTAGAAATAATCTCGACTAGGAAGGTATGGAAATTTTCATACCTTTTTTGATTATTTGCGGTTGGCTAAAACAAAAGTGGCGATCGATCTCCCAATTCGTGCCAATTTTGCCTAGAATAGATATAACCTATGAAATAACATCTGTCATGCAAAGTTACACGATCGCAGAAGTCTGTAATCCACAGGCGACAATCTTTATTAATGATGTTTAGAGATGCTTATGCGTGTTGTAAAAATTGACCGAATAATTGCGGCTGTGGCAAGGGTTTACCATCAGCTACGGTCGATTCAGTGAGAAGTTCCAAAACCTCGCGGGCATTTTTTAATGCGTCTTCGTAAGTATCCCCGTGGGTATGACAATAGTCTCCCCATTCGGGAAAACTAACGACATAGCAGCTATCCTCATCTGACCACTGAATAATAATGGTATAACGATTGTTCATTTGTTTTCCTCCTCAATTTCAGCTAATTGCTTGAGAGCGTTGTCAACATCTTTTTCCTGATAGAGTTTTGCATCACCGCCGTCTTTTCCCGAGAGAGTCAGCTTTCCTGGTAGTAGAGGATGTGACCATTTGGTGTGGCTCCCTTTAGCAGACTCACAAGTAAATCCTGCTTTCAATAATAGGCTTTTCAAATCCCTGATTTTTTTGGGCATCTCTTACTTAGCATTCCTCTCTATTTCTATTTTGCAGCCTTAGCTGCCATCAGTTTGTTGTACAAAACTAGATCGCTGCTTTGTAGAGGTTGAGGCATGGCATCAAATGCAGCTTCTTCGGCAGCTAAGTAAGCATCGATTTCAGCGCGGTTGGCTAGATAAAAGGCGATCGCCCCATAAACCTGTTCCAGCGTCAGCAGCGGGAAAGACTGAACAATACTTTCGGGGGATAGTCCTTGTTGGAAAGCATAGGCGATCGAGTCAAGAGAAATCCGAGTTCCTTCAACCCAATAGGCATCGTTCCGATACTCAATGTAAGTTTTAACTGCTACAACGGGCATACATTTTTGGGGATTCTAACTACTTATTATTGTAGGCGGATGCGATCGAGTTCGTCTGGAGTGAAATTGCGATCGACGAAGAACCAAGAGATCGATTGGCGATCAGGCGACCCAGGAACCAATGGGGATAGTCAGGAAAAGGCGGAGTTTCCATTACCCGCTACCCAGCGTAAACTCAGTGGCAAGGGAGAGAATGCTCTGCACCCGGAAAAGATCCCTAAGTCTCCGGACGAGAAACAGAGAAATTCATAAGATCAGTTAATATCATCAATTACCATTTCCTCTCCACATCCCTAGAATACATGTGTTACCTTAATTACTAAGGGGCATCCATAAGCAACAATGCTTCCGATCGAGATCGATGTGTCAATCGAATGTTTACTTGTCTATGGAGTTTACATGAAAAAAGCCTCCTCCCGTTTAATTTCACTGTCAGGATTAGTAGCTATGTTGGTGCTTTCAACTGCTCCAACTATGGCTCAATCCTCCTACAACAGCCAAAGTAGCGCGAACTCTCAAAGTCAATCTAGTGCGAACTCTACATACCGACCTAAATATACCTGTTGGTATCGGTGGTCTTGGAGACGCGCGGCAAATGTTCAAGTCTGTGGATACAGGTAAGTGAACATGCACTACTGAGGTTGGATTTTCCAGAGTCTCAGTCTACCATCGTCGCTACCACTTACAAGTAGCTGATCATCGGGGCTAAACTTAACAGTGTAAACCTGTTTTGAATGTTCAGCCCCGATTCCTACTAATTCTCCGCTAATTAGGTTCCATACCCTAACAGTGCCATCGTAGCCACCACTGGCAACATATTTATTATTATGGCTAACTGCTACTGACCAGACCCATCCTGCATTTCCAGTTAAAGTATGCTGAACATTACCAGTCTTAAGATCCCATACGTTTACACTATTCTCCTGAATATTTTGATCGAAGCGGTCTTCCCCACTACCGCTCACTAAAACCCGATCATTAGAACTAAATGCGACCGATAGGACTTGCCCTCTGTGTCCTTCCAATATGTTGAGTAACTTCAAGCTATTGCTATCCCACAGTTTTATAGTTTTATCATCGCTAGCACTTGCAAAAAACTTTCCGTTATTACTAAAAGAAATAGATGTTATGTGATCCGTATGTGCTGGAATATTTTGAAGCAATTTGCCAGTATTTGCATCCCAAACCTTTATCACTTTATCTTGACCACCTGAAACTATTCGTGAACCATTAGGGCTAAATGCAACTGCACGGACTGGTGCTGTATGACCTTTAAGCGTCTTAAGCAGTTGACCAGTTTTCCTATCCCAGATTTTTATATCTCTCTCTTGCAGATTTTTACTTTCCTGAAAGTTCCCATGTCCAGTAGCAACATACGCTCCATCTCGGCTAACTGAAATAGATAAAGCATTACTTGATCTATCATCAAAAATAGTCGTGTTTCTTTTAGTTGTCCAGTTCCATAATTTGATAGGCGTGTTGCCACTTGCGCTGATTAGTTGTAACCCATCATTAGTAAATGTCATTGCAATAATATTTGATTGAGCCTCAATGGTCTGACTCAAAGGAAGCTTTGGCGGCTCTGGAAAAATAATCTGTCGAGTTATTAGCATCAAAAATACCAAAAAGCCAAGACTTGCTCCTACTTGAGCAAGTAAATTTCGCACCTTCACTGAAAGAAGGTTTCGCCACGTAGGCTTCTCCTCGCTGTGCGGAAAAGTGAGATTTTCTAGATGCGTTCTTTTTGAATCATCTGACTGCTCAGTGGCTATTACTTTTTTGCTAGAGCACTAGCCCATTTCCTAAATGTAGGGAAGTTAGATCTCAAGAAGCTTTCTGTATCAATTTCGGCTTCGTAAGATAGACTAACGAATGGTGGCAGTAATGAAAGCGCCCCTTTTAGCTTTGCAGCCGCAGGTGTTTCAGGTTGACTAACTTCAGCATAAATTTTTTGTAACAAGTCCAAAATTTCAGGCGAGTATTGTGGATTCTGCTCTAAAAGTTTAACCCGCTCGACAATTTCCGTTATCACAGCTTCGGCTTCTAAATCTACGATATCAACGGTCGGTACTCGCTCTGTCAAAATCTGCCAGTATTCTTCTTCAAACGGTCTAATCTCATCTTTTTTGAGGTCAGCAATCTGTTGTTTAATTCGCACTCGTTCTTCTGGCGCGATTGTAGTGAGCGTGTCTTCTTTGCCAGCAAGTTGCTCACGTAGTCGTTTCAGACTCTTCTCAACTTGACTAAGACGATCTCTCGACATGCACAGTCTCCATTCAAAATTCACTTCCCTTCAGTTTTACCCCATCTACTCCGTAATATCCGCAGGTTTTCCACGGAATTCATAAAGAATTTGGATCGGAGAAACATTTTCTGCATATGTCCGCCATACAAATGAACTCATTTTCAGCTTGGGATGGGATTTTACTTTATGGATTAAAACCACTCTTTCGACTAATCTGCCAAGGACTAAGCGACATAACTTATAATTATATCGCAGTTGCGGTACAATACCCAATATAATAAAAAAATACCGCCGATCGCTAATGTATTTCACAAAAAGTAGCAGTAATCCACACAGCAATGGCTGGCGATCGATGAGCATTCAACCAAATAGTCATGCGGCTAAAACCGGATGGTCTAGTTTGCGAACTGCATAAAGAAGCGCAGCTTTGAGATCCTCAAGTTCCAAGTCTGGCAATTCTTCCAGAAACTCAAAAATTTGCTCACCCGCAGCTAGCAACTCTAGGATATCGATGACTCGAATCCGCATTCCCCGGATGCAGGGACGATCGCCACATTGTCTTCGATTCACTGTGATTCTGTCCAACAGATAAGCAACGGATACTGGCATTAATTAAAATTGTTTGAAACCTTTGTCTCTAGCTTACCTCATTTATCGATCGAAATTCATGCCACAACTACAACAGCGATCGCCATCTAGGGTAACGGGCGCTGACGAATTCGATCGCGATCAACCACCGTAAACCATTCCTCAAATTGCAATCCTTCAATCTGTAATAAATTTAACAATATTGATGCTGGTTCTTCTGGTGTGTGAGGACGAAACCGCAAATAAATGACACCTCTTGGCGATCGCATCCGCAAGCGATAAATGAGTTCACCGTAATCGCGATCGAACGTCAAAATCACCCGTTGCTCATCCGCTGCACGAGCCAAAACATCCGCATCCTCAATTCGGGCGAGAATCCTCGGTAACAGAAGCGACTTCCAGATCCGCTTGTCGTAGCAGTCGTACACTCTGAAGAGGAAAGTTTTCATTTGCCAGAAACCGCATTAACTTGCCTCAGCAAAGAGTAGAGGCGTGTAAAATACGTCTTCTTTGAGGCATTCCGCAGCGAAGGCAAATACAGCTTGGATAGATTCATGATTAAGCGTTGGGTAGTTTTCTAGAACTTGTTGCTCAGTCCAACCTTCTGAAAATAGCCCTAAAACGAACTCCACGGATATTCGTGTCCCCTTAATTACAGGCTTTCCAAGCAGAATTTTAGGATTTGAGTGAATGTATGTTTTCCAGTTCATAGCCAGCTTGCCTCTACGGAGTCTGCATCTATTTTGAAACGTTTCTCTCTAGCTTACTTCATTTATCGTCTCAAACTCACGCCCCGATCGAATTGTGCGATCGGCACTTCCAGCTCAATACTCTCTAAAGTATTATTTGTAGGCTAGGCGCAGGCAGGAAGTGTCTCATAAACGAGTTCCATGAGTTGTTCTGAAGCAACGGTATCAGAGATTATGACGTGAGACTTCTGCTGTTTGAGCTAAAAATTCTTGATAAGCCGATTCATCTCCAAAAGAGTCGATCGACACCTGAGCTTTTGGCATCGGTATCAGCGGAGTTTGGAGGGGTACATATTTGCAGTATCCAACTACAATCATCTCCAAGTCGTTATTAGGTATTGCTGTCGGGTACTCTTCCACCCTCACCACTTCCCAGTCTCCAGTACGGTAGTGCGTGCTAGAACCGGAACCATCAACGCTGTGAAACTCCAGCAATCTGTATCCCGGTGCGGGGATAGGTTCGTTGGATGAATCAAAATATTCTGCAAGGATATCAGTATAGGCCCCTGTGTGAACTTCGAGAGAACTTTAGCGAACTCAAGCCAACTACCGTAAAGCTGAGCTAGCTCTCATTTAGTTTGCATATCGTAATTATCAAGAAAACCTATACTTTTTCTTGATGGCTTTGTGCTGCTCCCCATCCGTTTAACATCAATACTTAAATACATATGAGCTTATCTGCACTCCGCGAAAACTTTTGTTACAATATGTAAGCTGTTACAAATCGTAACTTATGCTGGTTTCTATTTTAATAATTGACGTTGCCCTCGTTGCCTGGTCATTGCATCTAATGCAAGAGGCGATCGCGCAACGAGAATTTTCACTAATCCTAGCCGGCACCCTAGTTGCGGTTTCAGCCGCAGCCCTGGTAGTCGTCTACTTCCTCATGGGGTCTTGTTTGAGCCATTTAACCGAAATATCCCAGCACACCTACTAAATCGTAGTAGCGATCGACAAATTGTCAAAAAGCGAGGAATTTTTTTGAAAAAAAAGCCAAAAGCCTTGCCTGTCCAAGGCTCCAAACTATTTTCTCAAAAAGGCTTGACAAATATCGGTCAGTTAAGGCATGATTGAGAGCGCGAAAAGAAAGGGGAATTAGCTCAGTTGGTAGAGCACTACAATGGCATTGTAGGGGTCAGCGGTTCGAGCCCGCTATTCTCCATAAGTCAAGATTAGAGGGCGGTTGAAACCGCGTCTACACAAACGAAGTCCGCCTCCGCGGACTGAAGAGAATAACATAATCTTCACAGCGTATTCTTCAACGCACTTGGAGTGGGTTTTGTCTGTATACACGCGGTTTCAACCGCGAGCGTATTCTTAAATTCGATCGCACCACACACCACAAAAACCAACTTTCCCCTAAAATCAAAACAGTCTACCCGCAACCAACAAAGCGCTACCTGTGGCAAACTCAACTGAACCCAACAATCCAGAGATAACGAGTCAGCTTGCGCGATCGCCTCTGTACGAACTATCATTGCAGCTCAAAGGTCGAATGGTGCCCTTTTCCGGGTGGGAGATGGCCGTGCAGTACGCAGGTATCACCAGCGAACACCAAGCAGTACGCCAGCAAGCAGGAATGTTCGACATTTCCCACATGGGAAAATTCTGTTTGAGAGGGAAACAGGTAATAGAAAAATTTCAACCCTTAGTACCGTCAGACTTAAGTCGGTTGCAACCAGGACAAGCTCAATATACAGTCTTATTAAATGACAAAGGCTGCATCCTAGACGACATTATTTTCTACTGCCAAGAACCCGATGGAACCACGGGCGAAGAACGTGCAGCAATCATTGTCAACGCCGCCACTCGCATCACAGACAAAGCCTGGATTCTCACCCACTTAGACTTGAGCGAACTTGTTTTCACCGACATCTCCGAAGACCAAGTTTTAATTGCAATTCAAGGCCCGGAAGCTGTTAACTATCTCCAGCCTTTTGTCGAAGATAACCTCGAACCAATTAAAGCTTTCGGACACTTAGAAACCAAGTTGTTGGGACAGCCGAGTTTTATCGCCAGAACAGGTTATACTGGCGAAGATGGATTTGAAATCATGGTGGATATAGAAACCGGAAAACAAGTCTGGCAAAAATTCCTAGATGCTGGCGTTGTTCCCTGCGGTTTGGGTGCGAGAGATACCTTGCGTTTAGAAGCAGCAATGGCACTTTACGGTCAAGATATCGATGACAATACTACACCTTTAGAGGCTGGATTGGGTTGGGTAGTTCACCTCGATAGCAAAGGCGATTTTATTGGGCGGAATGTTTTGGAACAGCAGAAAGCCACGGGAGTATCGAAACGGTTGGTAGGCTTGGAAATGCAGGGGCGGCACATTGCGCGTCATGGCTATCCGATAATAGTTGCAGGGGAAAAAGTAGGAGAAATTACTAGCGGTACATTATCGCCTACTTTGAATCGGGCGGTAGCCCTCGCGGTTGTTCCGGCAAAATTAGGTAAAATTGGCCAGCAGTTAGAAGTTGAGATTCGCGGGAAAAATTACCCGGCTACGGTGGTGAAAAAGCCATTTTATCGATCGCCAAATCGCCCAAATTAAATAACGTTCGATCGGGTGAATGTCAAAGTCAAAAAATAGACTCAACCCGATGGTTTTAAGTGCTTCGAGGGCGAAATTGGATGCTTCGGTGGTTGATTTGATTTGTTTGACACACTCAAGTGCGATCGAGGATTACAAAAAAGGTTGAATTCTATGTCACAAGCCGAAAAAAATGAAGTTGAGTTAGTTTCTGCCGTGGGTATCGATTATAGCAAATTGCGAGATTTAGTGGCAGCTAACAAGTGGGAAGAAGCCGATCGAGAAACCCTGAGAGTGATGTTGAAGGTGGCGGGTACGAAACAAGAATGGCTGGATACAGAAAGTATTGAAAAATTCCCCTGCGAGGACTTGCGTACCATTGACCAACTTTGGGTAAAATATTCTAAAGGTCACTTCGGCTTTAGCGTGCAGAAGCTTATTTATCAAAGTCTGGGGGGAACCAGTGGATATAATAGCGAAGTTTGGGGCAGGTTTGGCGATCGTGTGGGTTGGAGACAAAAGAATCAATGGGTCTACTACGAAGACATCACTTTTTCAGAGAAAGCACCTGAAGCTCAGCTTCCAGTTTTAGATTGTTGGAATATTTGGGGGATTTGTTGGTGGTTTGATGGAGAGAGGGGAAGGGAGTGGGTGTCTATTCTCTCGCGTCGAGACTTGTAGAGTTTAGCATTTAGGCATTTCAGGGTAATTGGGAATTGGGAATTGGTAAATTCATCGCAAGAAATATTTTTCCACTCTCCCCTCTCCCCCTCTCCCCCTCTCCGAATTCTCTCCCTCTCCTCTTTGTTCGAGTGCCGATTTGCGGGCGTTGGTCTAAAATCAATACAGTCGTCCTCTGCTGCCTTGCTTTCGGCAAGATTTAAGCATACTTACCCTGCAACCTCATAATAATCCTTGTGCCTAACGCTTCCCAGAACCGCCAAGAGCTGGATCTGAAGACCATATTTCCATTTGAGCTAGATAACTTTCAGAGAGACGCGATCGCCGCCCTCGATGCAGGTAAATCCGTTGTCGTGTGTGCTCCCACGGGCTCAGGGAAAACTTTAATCGGCGAATACGCCATCCATCAAGCACTCTCAAGAGGGCGGCGCGTCTTCTACACCACTCCCCTCAAAGCTCTCTCCAACCAAAAGCTGCGCGACTTTCGCAATCAATTTGGAGATGAGATGGTAGGTTTGCTGACGGGCGACATCTCCTTCAATCGAGATGCGCCGATTTTGGTGATGACTACCGAAATATTTCGGAATATGCTCTACGGTACGCCGATCGGCGCTGTCGGTGCTTCTCTCACCGGAGTCGAAACCGTGGTGCTCGACGAGTGTCACTACATGAACGATCGCCAGCGGGGTACAGTCTGGGAAGAATCAATCATCTATTGTTCCAGCGAAATTCAACTCCTCGCCCTCTCAGCAACCGTTGCTAATAGCGACCAACTTACAGACTGGATTAACAAAGTCCACGGGCCCACAGAGCTTGTCTACTCAGACTTTCGGCCAGTGCCGCTACAATTCCACTTCGCCAATCAAAAAGGGATATTTCCCCTGCTAGACGAAACCGGCAAAAGAGCTAATCCGCGATTAGTCCCCAAAAAGAAGCAGCAAAAATCAGAAAGAGGTAGCATTCCGACTCCCAGTTTGACCGATGTTTTGTCTCGGTTGGACGATCGCGATATGCTACCAGCAATTTACTTCATCTTCAGCCGTCGCGGGTGCGACCAAGCAGTAGCAGAAGTAGGCAATTTCTCCCTAGTTAACGCAGCCGAAACAGCCGAACTCAAACGCATTATTGACGATTTTTTACAGCGCAACCCAGAAGCAGAACGTTTCGGTCAAAAAGAAGCACTTTTAAAAGGCATCGCCGCCCACCACGCAGGCATTTTGCCCGCCTGGAAAGGTTTAGTAGAAGAACTTTTTGGCAGAGGTTTGATTAAAGTCGTATTTGCCACCGAAACCCTCGCAGCCGGGATCAATATGCCCGCCCGCACCACCGTCATTTCCACCCTGTCCAAACGCACCGACAAGGGACACCGACTGCTAAACGCTTCAGAATTCCTACAAATGGCCGGTCGGGCAGGTCGCCGGGGCATGGATGAGCTGGGGCACGTGGTCGCAGTTCAGACCCGCTTTGAAGGCGCAAAGGAAGCCTCCTATTTGGCAACAGCCAAAGCCGACCCCCTTGCCAGTCAGTTTACGCCCAGCTACGGCATGGTGCTGAATTTGCTGCAAACTCACACGCTTGAGGAAGCTCAAGAGTTGGTAGAACGCAGTTTTGGTCAATACCTTTCTACCTTGTACTTGCAGCCGCAGCAATCAGAATTAGATCGGTTGCAAACAGAATTAGCGGTGCTCGAAGAGTCCCTAGCCGCCGGAGGTAATGTCTCTACCCTGGAAAAACAACTCGCCCATTACGAAAAATTGCAGGGAAGGCTCAAAGAAGACAAACGTTTGCTGAAAACTCTATTGCAGCAAGCAGAAGAAACGCGAATTAAGGAGATGTCGGTAGCTGTAGCTTTTGCAGTGCTAGGGACGGTTCTGAGTCTGAAGGGCAAACACGTCCCGACAGCCAAACGATCGCACACAACCCCAGTCCCCGCCGTACTGGTTGCCAAAATCCCAGGTTCGGGCCAAGCACCTAATTTGGTATGTTTGGGCAAAGACAACCGCTGGTATATCGTCGCGATTAGCGATGTCGCCACCCTCCACGCCCAACTGCCCCGCTTGAGTGTCGCAGATGGCTTAAACCCGCCTCCGGAATTGACCCTGAGACTCGGCCAGTGTCGCTTGGGAAGTGAAGAAACTGTGGCAATTGCTCAATCGATCCCAGAATTGCCCGCACCGGAACCGAGCCCAGAGGCGATCGAGCAACAGCAGAAAATCGTCGCCCTCGAAGATAAACTAGAAATTCACCCTGTTCTCGAATGGGGCAATCCCGGTACTTTGCTCAAGCGCCAGCGCCGCCGCGAAGAATTGAAAAAAGAAATCCGCAAAGCCGAACAAGACTTAGAAAAGCAGCGAGCTCGCTACTGGGAGCAATTTCTCAACTTAATTGACATCTTGCTAAATTTCGGATGTTTGGAAAGAGTAATTTCGGCAGATGGGAATCGAGATGACTCCTCCGACAGGTTGGTACCCACAATCTTGGGTCAAGCCTGCGCCGCCATTCGCGGTGATAATGAACTGTGGCTGGGTTTGTCTCTGATGTCTGCTGAGTTTGACGAACTCGACCCCCACCACCTCGCTGCTGCTTGCGCGGCCTTGGTTACAGAAGTTTCTCGGCCTGACAGTTGGACTCATTACTCGCTGTCGCCGGAAGTTTTGGCACCTTTGGACAATCTGCAAAAAGGGCTGCGCCGCCGATTGTTTCAAGTACAGTACCGCCACGAAGCTGCGATCCCGATTTGGCTGGAACGGGATATCGTGACTTTGGTGGAACAGTGGGCTCTGGGCGTGGAATGGCTGGAACTGATTAGTCACACGAGTTTGGATGAAGGGGATGTGGTGCGGATTTTGCGCCGGACTTTGGATTTCTTGTCTCAGATTCCTCATGTTCCTCACGTGTCGGATTCTTTGCGGAAGAATGCTTGTCGGGCGATGCAGTTGATCGATCGATTCCCGGTAAATGAAGCGGCAACTCAGTAAGGATCGCGAATTAAATAATTTACACATATTTGTGGGATGGGCGTCCCGCCCGTCCCACAAGAACAATAAAAATTGTAAGTTATTTAATTCTCATTCCTAAGGTTCGATCGTTCGGGAGCATCTCAGTTTTGCATTTATTATAGTGCGAGCGTCCCCGCTCGCGTATTGTACAATACGCGAGCGGGGACGCTCGCACTCAAAGAAAAAATGCTTTTTACAAAAATGAGATGCTCCCGATCGTTCGGAATGCGAGTCCTTCATAAATGCGGACTAACGTCCTCACTACCAACCTTTTTTATGGCGATCGTTCGATCGCACCCGAGATCGGTTCGCTCGAATTCGATCCCATTGCAGGCGGGCGATCGCATATTTTCCTGATTTAGGTTGCAGAACGAGATAAAAAATTGTATGGTGCGGATTAATTGCTCGAAATTTTTATTTAAATTTTCCTAAGTGGTGTGGTGGGTAATTCTCGTGTCAATGCAACAAATCAAAAAGCCCAATCGAAATCAAAAAATTCGCTTTTTCACCTTCTTGCAAAGAGTCTTAATTGGAACTCTAGCGAGTACATTACTCAATCTCTCCATCCTATTTCCCTCTCCCAGTTTTGCGGAAGTAGTTCTGGGAGTTGTTCGCAGTTCCGAGAATTCCCCCGACTGGGTGAAGATTACCACGCGCCTCTGGGAAAGCGGCATTGCTTACAAACCAATCAATCTCGAAGATATTAAAAATTTGGCAGATTTAGCAGGCGTTAATGTGCTGTTTTTGCCCAATATTGAAACTTTGAGTCCGGCACAAATTAAAGTTTTAGAAGCTTGGACAAAACAGGGCGGCCGCTTGATTGCTTCGGGCCCAGTCGGCCGCAGTTCCCCAGCCTTGGTACGTCAATCTTTACGATCGCTCCTCGGGGCCTATTGGGCTTTTCCGTTGACTCAGCGGGGGGCGGTGCAACCGCGCACCCGCTGCCGCGATCTCGCTTGTACCAGTTCAAGCAACTGGGTTCCCCCAGAACAAAAAAATGCCTCTGTTCAAGGCGGCGTCTTGATTCCCGCCGACGCGAACAGTCAAACCATCGCTACCTGGAAAGATAGTTCCGGTTCCTCCGCTGCGATCGCCACCGATCGCGCTACCTATCTCGGCTGGCGCTGGGGTAGCGACGGTTCCCCAAATATAGACACGGCTTGGCTGCGGGCCTCGATCGCCCGCTGGGGAGGAACTGTGGGTAGGCCTGTCGAGCCGCCAACAGCAGCCGCACCACCGCTGCCAAATCCCCCCTCCAGGGTCACGAGAAATACCCCCAGTTCGCCGCGCAATACTCCGCTGAGCCGACTTTCTCCTTCTCCCCCCCTTCCAGATCCCGTACCTGCAACTTTTACAGACCCTTCGGATCAGTCGGCGCCGGCGGGTTTGGACGTGCAGATAAATTCCAATAAGCCGATCGTCAGCATTGAAGCCTACTTGATGCGCCAAGAACTCACCAACCTCCTCGGCAGGTTTGAAAGCGCCCTGACAGCAGCTAATTCAGGCAATACCGCCGTCAATCTCGATGCTGCTATCCCCCCTCAATTGGTGGCGTCAAGCAACAGTGTCGGTGGGCCGCAGGCGAGTCGCCCGTTGGTTTTACCAGCAGCAACCACAGGGGCGATCGCCAAGGCCCGTCAGGTTTTGCAAAATTTTGACCAACTCCTGCAAGAGCAAAAATACGCTGAGATCAGGCAGCAGTGGGTGCAAGCGCGCCAGTTGCTCTGGCAAAATTACCCCCAGGAAGGGCAGCGCATTGGGGCGGAAATTCGCGCCGTTTGGCTCGATCGCGGTACGATCGTCGCAGCGCGATCGGAACAGGGTTTGGCCGCTGTGTTCGATCGACTTGCCGCCGCCGGGATCAATACCGTTTTCTTTGAAACTTTAAATGCCGGATATCCGATTTATCCCAGTCAAGTTGCACCGCAACAAAACCCCCTCACAGTTGGCTGGGATCCTCTGGAATCTGCGGTTAAATTAGCCCACGAGCGAGGCATAGAACTGCACGCTTGGATTTGGACTTTTGCCACGGGCAATAAACGCCACAATACTTTAATTGGCAAACCTGGTTCTTATCCAGGTCCGGTACTTTCGGCCTATCCAAATTGGGCAAATATTGACAATAAAGGACGCACGCAAAACCCTAACGATGGTAAATTTTATCTCGATCCTGCAAACCCGGAAGCGCGGAATTATTTACTAAAAATTATCAGCGAAATTACCAGCAAATACAAAGTAGATGGTGTGCAATTAGACTACATTCGCTATCCTTTTCAAGATGACAATGCAGGTTTTGTCTACGGCTACGGTGCAGCAGCAAGGCAGCAATTTAAACAGTTAACTGGTACCGATCCGGTGAATATTTCGCCGAGTTCTGGCAATTTGTGGCGGCAGTGGGTTGAGTTTAAAACCAATCAAATTAATAGTTTTGTAGCTGAAGTATCTCAGCTTTTGCGGTCGAATTATCCTCGCACTATTCTGTCAGTTGCGGTGTTTCCCCACCCCGAAAGTCAGCGGATTTACAAAATTCAGCAAAATTGGGAAGTTTGGGCCCGTCAGGGGATTGTAGACTTGATTGTGCCGATGACTTATGCTTTGGATACGAACCGACTTCAACGCATTACCGAACCGCTAGCAAAGGAACAAATGCTCGGTTCAGCTTTAATTTCTCCCTCGGTTAAGTTGTTGACACTCCCGGAAGTTGTGGCGATCGACCAAATTCAAGCTTTGCGCGATTTGCCGACTGGGGGCTATGCTATTTTTGCGGTGGAAAGTATCAGCAGCGGGATGCAGAGCTTTTTTAACCGGACTCAAGGTGTCAGAGTGCGATCGTCTACGAGGGCTTCGCTAACGACTTCTGCTTCCGAACCAATTCCTTACCGCCAGCCCTTTGCAGCAGCAGCTTCGCGCTATACTGCTCTCAAGCAGGAATGGAGTTTTTTGTTGGCTAACAATCAGTTGCGGGTGTCGGAATCTGAATTGAAAGTTCTCAAAAGTCGATCGGAGGAATTGGGTGTTGCCTTGAGCAGATTGGCTGCAAGTCCTTCTGCCGAAAGCTTAACAACTGCTAAAAGATTGTTGGCGAGTTTTGAAGCTCAATTTCAATCTACGATGCGCTTGCATTCTGGGGAAAATAGCTATCAGGTGCAAACTTGGCAAAATCGTTTGGAAAGCTTGGATATGTTGTTGCGTTACGGCGAAAGGGTGGAGTTGAATCGCAGGTAAATACAGGTGTTTCGGGTGCCGGTGGCTGCGGATAGTGCGATCGTACTCAATCACCTGAATCAGTAGTTGCCCAAAAACTGTCTGCTGAAATACGCTATGGTAATTAAAATTAATACCTTAGACAGTTGTCAGTAAGGACAATCTCTGCACTGCACTTATAGCAATCTGCATTGCCTGCAATCAGTAAGTAAGTCATCGAAAAAAAAACCAGATTATCTTGTAAGGGCGGGTGCCGGTTAAAATTTTATGATAGAAGCGAGTAGAGTCGCCCTCTCACTCGCCCAACTCTTGTAATGTTTATTAGTAACCACCTACTGAGGCGGTGGAAATCCCTATTGCCTGTCCGAAGACAGGAAGGCCAGCAATCGCGATCGCCAACAGCCGGCATTGCTTCGCGCTCTCAAATCCGGTTAAAAAACTCTAATTAATACCAATCATGAAAAACATTGCTACTACGGAAATTAGAGGCTATCATCTGTTGTAGGGAAACGGCATTGCCGTATCCGGCATAGAGTTATGCAAATGAAAGATAATTTTTATATAATTAATCATTGTAGCAAGACTTTTTCAAATTGGTATAAGTTTGTAGTCACGAGGGAAGTCCTCAAAACTCTCAAAAGGCGATCGCCAACACTTTTATGATGAGTCAGGAACCGGATTTGAGACAACTCCCTCCTGTATCGCTCCAAGACTTTAAGATCTACTAATTTCCACGACCAATTTCAATTATTTTTAGGATGAATATGTTTCCTAAACCGCTGAATCGCTTTGCTACCAAAATTATCGGCAAAGCTCCATTACAAACTGTGCTCGTGCTTCCTTTTTTAGTGCAAATTGTTGGCACAGTAGGAGTTGTAGGTTGGCTGTCGTTCCAAAACGGTCAGCGGGCGGTTAACGATGTGGCCGCTCAGTTGCGGGGAGAAATTAGCGCTCGCATCAAAGACCGCATTGAAAATTATATGTCAATTCCCCACATTGTCAATCACCTGAACGTTCAAGGCGTAAAATTGGGGCAGTTGAACCTAGAAGACAAACAAAAACTCGAACTTCATTTCCTCGAACAAATTCAATATTTTGATTCAATCAGCATCATTTATACAGGCAAAGAAAATGGAGACCACTCAGGAGCAATCCGCACTAAAGATCGGATTCTGATATCTGCTGCTGACAGATCGACTGGCAATAAATTAGCTCGATATACTGCTGACCCTCAAGGAAAACGCGTTAAATTAATCGAAATTTCTCCCGAAAAATACGACCCGCGAGTTCGTCCTTGGTACATAGCAGCGGCGCTAGCCAAAAAGCCTGTTTGGACTCCAATTTATACAGACTTCTTGACCAGAGAACTGGCAATTACTGCTTCTTTGCCTATCTACGACAATGATGGTAAGCTGTTAGGAGTAGCTGGCAGCGATTTGCTGTTTTCCAAAATCAAAGAATTTCTCGTCAGCCTCAAAATTGGCAAGTCGGGACAAACTTTTGTGATGGAGCGATCGGGGATGTTAATTGCCACTTCAAAGCCGGGTAAAGAATTTGCAGTACAAGGTAAAGAAGCAAAACGCATCAAAGCTTCAGCCAGCGAAAATCCGGTAATTCGCCAAACTGCACAGCATTTAGATAAATTCTACCAAAGCTTAGCTAAAATCAATAATTCTCAACAGCTTACCTTTGATGTTGACGGTCAGCGAAATTTTATTCAGGTAACTCCTTTTCAAGACGATCGAGGGTTGGATTGGCTGATTGTGGTAGTTGTACCCGAGTCAGACTTTATGCAGCAAATTAATGCCAATACCCGCACCACTTTTTTGCTGTCCGTTGCAGCTTTGATTGGGGCGACCATTCTTGGGATTCTGACTGCTAAATGGGTGGTGCGGCCGATTTTAAAATTGAATGCGGCGGCGAAAGCTTTGGCACGCAATGAATGGGATACAAAGCTCGCTTTGAATCGCGAAGATGAACTCGGAGAACTTGCCGCTGCTTTCAACAGCATGGCAGAGCAATTGCAGCATTCATTTACTTCGCTCTCGGAAAGCGAAAACCGAGTCAAACAATTTCTCGATGCAGTACCGCTAGGCATTTTTATTGTCGAAAAAAATGGTAAACCTCACTACATTAATCCTATAGGAGAGCAACTTTTTGGTCAAGGAATCATAGCAGCAGATGCCGAAAATTTGCGCCAAGCTTACAAAGTTTATTTAGCTGGAACCCAGGAAATTTACCCGGCGGAACACGACCCTATTTTAAATGCTTTGCAGGGCAAAAGTGTCACTGTCGATGACATGGAAATCTGCTCCAGTGACAAAACTGTTCCCCTACAAGTTTGGGGAACTCCTATTTACGACGCCCAAGGACATATTATCTATGGGATGTGCGCCTTTCAAGATATTACGGAACGCAAACAAGCGGAGCAACTGTTAAAAGAATACAACCAAAACTTAGCAGTGCAAGTTGCAGAACGTACCGCCGCTCTTGCCAAGGCAAAAGAAAAGTTTTCTAAAGCTTTTCGTTCTAGTCCAAATGCAATTACGATCACGAGAATCAGTGACGGTCGCCACATAGAAGTTAATGACAGCTTTTGCCAGATGATTGGCTACACGCACGACCAGATTATTGGTAAAACAGCCGTAGATCTAAATTTTTGGGCGAGTCTAGGAGAGCGCGATCGCATGATTCAAATGTTAAGAAACCAGACAGCCCTTCACAATTACGAGCTGAGATTTCGCAAAAAAAACGGTACAGAAAGAACGGCCCTGCTGTCTATTGAAACCATCGATATTGAGGGAGAAGCTTGTTTTCTCTCGATTTCGAGCGATATTACCGATCGCCAAAAAGCAGAAACCGCCCTCCGCGAAGCAGAAGAAAAATATCGCAACATTTATGAAAATGCTTTGAATGGCATTTTTCAAACTGCTGCTGACGGGACATACCTCAGCGCCAACCCCGCTTTAGCTGAACTCTACGGTTACGAATCGCCCGCAGAATTAATCGCAGCACAGCCGAATTTCAAGAACCAGCTTTACGTGAAACCCAACCGCCGCAGCGAATTTGTAGCGCTGATCGACGAGTACGGGATACTGTCTAACTTTGAATCGGAAATTTACCGCAAAGATGGTAGCATCATCTGGATTTCCGAAAATTGTCGGGCCGTGTGCGATCCCGCAGGAAATCTACTTTATCACGAAGGTTTTATTAAAGATATTACGGATAGCAAAGAAGCACAAATCAAAATGGAGCAGGCGAAAGAAGCCGCCGAAGCAGCCAACAAAGCTAAAAGTACGTTTCTCGCCAATATGAGCCACGAATTGCGATCGCCCCTGAACGCAGTCATCGGCTTTGCTCAAGTCATGATCCGCAGTAAAAATTTGTCTCCCGAAAATCAAGAAGATGTCGGGATTATCCTGCGGAGCGGCGAGCATTTGCTGACGTTAATTAACCAAGTTTTAGACTTGTCAAAAATTGAAGCTGGACGCACTACCATTAATGAAAAAAGCTTCGATTTATATCGAATCCTCGATGATTTAGAAGATATGTTTGCTCTCAAAGCTGAGGAAAAAGGCTTGCAATTAATCTTCGATCGAGATGCAGAAGTTCCCCATTACATTTCCACCGATGAAGTGAAATTGCGCCAAGTATTAATTAATTTGCTCAACAATGCAATTAAATTTACTTCACAAGGTGGAGTGTCGGTGCAAGTGAAAGGAGGAAAGCGGAATTTACACAAAAACAGCGCTGATGAAATGCCCGGCCGCTACTCGCTCCATTTTGAAGTTCAAGATACTGGTGCAGGCATTGCCACCGAAGAAATCCATCAGTTGTTTGAAGCATTTGTGCAGACAACAACGGGTAAAGATTCTCAAGAAGGGACGGGTTTAGGTTTAGCGATCAGCCGCCAGTTCGTGCAATTGATGGGAGGTGAAATTACTGTTAGCAGCGAGGTGGGCAAGGGTGCGCTATTTCAATTTGATATCCAAGTTCATCTGGTGGAAGCTAGTGATATTGAAAGTAAAAAAGCTCTACGTCGAGTTGTTGCCCTCGAACCGAATCAGCCACCTTACCGCTTGCTAATTGTGGACGACAAACCTTTGAACCGCCAACTGTTAGTAAAACTTCTCAGTCCGTTGGGATTTCTGTTGAGAGAAGCGAATAACGGTCAAGAAGCGGTGGATATTTTTAGGGATTGGGAACCGCATCTAATTTGGATGGACATGAGAATGCCTGTAATGGACGGGTACGAGGCAACGAAACAGATTAAAACTACAACTGGCGGGCAAGCAACGGCGATTGTTGCCCTGACTGCTAGTGTTTTGGAGGAAGAACGGGCGGTGATTCTTTCGACGGGTTGCGATGATTTTATGCGGAAACCGTTCCGAGAGGAAGATATCTTTGCGGCCATGGGGAAACATTTAGGAGTACGCTATATTTATGAAGAGCCAACAGAGGTCAGTATGGGGGGTGCGGGGGAGTCTAGTCAGGATGTGCTGACACCAGAGGCGATCGCCTCTCTTTCTCCAGACTGGAGGGTTCAATTCAAGCAAAATATTTTGAGTGTAGACATGGAGGCGATCGCCAGTTCGATCGCACAAATCGGCACTATCAACCCCTCTCTGGCAGCCGCGCTTCAAGATTGCATTAATAATTTTGAATATGACAGAATTTTGACCACAATCGATCGCAGCGAACAATAGTAAATACCGATGACTTCAACTTTGCAGAACACCAATCGAGCTAATATTTTAGTAGTGGACGACACGCCACAAAACCTGCGGCTATTGGCAGAAATTTTGAGCAATCAAGGCTATCAAGTTCGCCCAGTTCCTAACGGCAAACTAGCACTATCTGCCGCTCAAAAAATGCCCCCAGATATAGTTCTGCTGGATATTATGATGCCGGATATGGATGGCTATGAAGTTTGTCAGCGACTCAAAGATTCTGAAGTAACAAAAGACATTCCGGTGATTTTCATCAGTGCGATTAACGATGTGATGGATAAAGTTAAAGCTTTTGCAGTTGGGGGAGTGGACTTTATTACCAAACCTTTTCAGGTTGAAGAAGTTTTAGCCCGGATTGAAACTCATTTAAAAATTTGTTCTTTGCAACAAAGTTTGCAAGAAAAAAATCAAGATTTAGCAACTGCTATCTATCAACTGCAAGCGACCCAAGAGCATTTAATTCAATCGGAAAAAATGGCGGCACTGGGACAACTGATTGCCGGCATTGCCCACGAAATCAATACTCCGCTAGGCATCATAGGTTCATCTATTGATAATATTTCTAATTTTTGGGACGAAAATTTAGAAAAAATGCCTCAATTTTTTCAACAACTTTCTGAAGAAAGCCAAGCTTGTTTTTTAGCTTTGCTGCACAGATCTACAAATCACGAAACGCTATTTACTAGCAGAGAAAAGCGCAAAATTAAGCAGCAGTTGCGTAACGAGTTGATGGCAGGAGGCATTGAAAATGCTGAAGAAATAGCGGATAGTTTAGTTGACATGGAGATTTACGATCGCATAGAAGAATTGTTGCCATTTTTTAAATTGCCGGATTGGGAAGTGGTTTTCAATACTGCTTACCAGTTTGCGAGCTTTAAGAAAAGTATTAGCCTGATCCAAAGAGCGACAGCCAAGTCGGGAAAAGTAGTATTTGCCTTAAAAAGCTACGCTCATTTCGATAGCAAGCAAGAAAAAGTGCAGGCGAACTTGCATGATGGCATTGAAATGGTGTTAACTCTTTATCAAAATCAACTGAAACACGGCATAGAAGTAGTCAAAAACTATGGAGATTTACCGAAAATCATGTGTTATCCGGATGACTTAAATCAAGTTTGGACAAATCTAATTCACAATGCCCTGCAAGCAATGGATTATAAAGGTATTTTGACGATTGAAACTAAGCAGCAAGAGACAAATCTTGTCCTCAAATTTACTGATGACGGCAAAGGTATTCCCCCAGAAGTTATTCCCAAAATTTTTCACCCATTTTTTACGACTAAATCTGCGGGGGAAGGTAGCGGTTTGGGATTGGACATCGTGAGAAAAATTGTTGACAAACATGAAGGTACAATTGCTGTAGAGTCGGTACCTGGACAGACAAGCTTTACAGTCTCCCTCCCAATCTATTAAACTAAACTTACACCTGTTAAAAAAAGAATGCCACTGTCAGCAAGCACCAAACCCCGATTGTCATCAGTGATACCCAATCGAACATCCCCAATCCTCCAATGCCAAAATGGTATTATCCGCAGGGGCTGATTCCCGATAGCGACAGGGGCTGTCTCGCTGACAAACATAAGATTTATTGCGATTGACCGGGTTTCTTTTGTGAAGTTCTATTAAAATAAAATAGGGGACATAGATAGTGCATCCTCGCCCGAAATCAATAACATAGAAGCAAGTCATGTCGGTAAACCCATTAAAATAATAGCAGAGAGCAAAAGATGAATAAGCCTGTAATTCTTTGCGTTGACGATGAACCCGATATCTTGAAGACTCTCAAGATGCAGCTCAAGAATGAATTTAAAGATGATTATTTTTACGAATTAGCTGAAAGTGGTGATGAAGCTTTAGATTTACTGGAGGAGTTTCCAGCAGAAGCTGAGGTGATTGTGGTTGTTTCTGATTGGCTGATGCCGGGAATCAAAGGTGATGAACTGTTAATTAGAGTTCACCAAAAATATCCTAAAATCGTTAAGGTGATGTTGACGGGGCAAGCGGATAAAGAGGCTCTTCAGCGGGCAGTAAAAGAAGCCGATTTATACTGCTGTTTGTACAAACCGTGGAAAAGTAAAGAGTTAATAGATACGATCAAATCTGGGCTGGCAAAGTTATTATGAAAAAACCTGTGATTGTTTGTATTGATGACGAACCGGATGTTTTGAACAGTTTAAAGATTGAACTGAAAAAGGCGATCGGGGATCGGTGTATTATTGAAACGGCTGAGGGCGGGGAAGATGCTTTAGAGTTACTGGAAGATTTGCAGGCGGATGAATACGAGATTGCGTTGGTGCTTTCCGATTATATTATGCCGGATATTAAAGGGGATGAACTGCTTAAAAAAATTCACGAACGATCGCCCGATACGCTGACTATTATGCTGACTGGGCAAGCTGATCTGGAAGCTCTGAGCAATGCTATAAAGTATGCTAAATTGTACCGTTACATCCCTAAACCTTGGCATAATGAAGATTTAAAATTAACGGTAGTAGAAGCAATTCACAGTTACTTGCAAGACCAAAAGTTAACAGATGAAATCCTGAAGCGGCAAGAAGTAAATGCGGCGCTGTCGGCGAGCGAAAGCCGCCTGAACCAATTTTTAGCAGCTCTGCCCGTGGGGGTATCTGTTTACAATCCCGACGGCTCGATCGCCTATTTCAACCAAGCAGCGCGGGATTTGCTGGGTGCAGACACTATCCCGGAAAGCACTGCGGAACAATTAGCTGCAACTTATCAACTTTATGTTGCCAATACTGATGAGCTTTACCCGCCGGACAATCTGCCAATTTTGCGCGCACTCAAAGGAGAATTTGTCAAGGTTGACGATGTAGAAATCCGTCAAGATGGCAAAATAATTGCGATCGAGATCAATACTACGCCAATTTTTGACGCTAGGGGAAATATTGTTTATGCGATCGCAGCTTTTCAAGATATTACCGATCGCAAACGAGCCGAAAGAATACTAGCAGATTACCAGCACACCTTAGAAACCAAAATAGACGAACGCACAGAACAACTGCAACAAGCCGCCTTAGCTGCTGAAGCTGCAAACAAAGCTAAAAGCACGTTTTTGGCCAATATGAGCCATGAATTGCGGACTCCTCTCAATTCCATACTGGGGTTTGCACAAATCATGGAAGGCAGCTCCAATTTTACTGTCGAAAACCACGAAAATCTGAGTATTATTCGTCGCAGTGGCGAACACTTGCTGGCCCTGATCAATGAAGTTTTAGACTTGTCAAAAATTGAAGCGGGGCGGATGATACTTGACCCTAAAGACTTCGACTTATACCGCTTGCTTGACGATTTACAAGATATGTTTCAAATGCGGGCAAAGAATCAAGAGGTTCAGTTGCTTTTTCAGCGAGAAAATGACGTTGCCCAGTATGTGCGAACCGATGATGTCAAACTGCGGCAAGTGCTGATAAATATTCTCAGCAATGCAATTAAGTTTACGGAACAAGGTTCAATCGTTTTAAGGGTTTCACAATTAGAAAAATCGAGAATAGTTGACTTATTGAACAGTCCAACAGCTTGCATTGATACTACAAAAAGTATTAGAGAGTTTGCCACCGATAGAAGTGATGTGGCAACTGTTGTGCCCAGAGATGAGCCTGATGATTTAACTGACGATCGGGTAATTTTCCTTCAGTTTGAAATAGAAGATACAGGCGTTGGCATTGCTTCGGAAGAATTGGGGAATATTTTCAAGGCATTTGTGCAAACATCTTCGGGTCAAAGAACTCAGAAAGGTACGGGTTTGGGATTGACGATTACCCGTCAATTTGTCCGGCTGATGGGAGGAGAAATCGTCGTAGAAAGTGAATTAGAACGCGGCACAAGTTTTAAATTTGAGATTCCAGTAGGTGTGGTTGATGTTGCTAATATTCCCGCCCCAGAAATTAACCGCGAAGTTACTGGGTTGGAACCAAATCAACCCTGGTATCGAATTTTAATTGTAGACGATCGCGAAGACAACCGCCAACTTTTAGTCAAAATTCTTTCTCCCTTGGGTTTTGGAGTGCGAGAGGCTAGCGATGGCTGCGAAGCAATAGAAATGTGGGAAAATTGGCAGCCGCATTTAATTTTGATGGATCTGCGAATGCCAGTGATGGACGGCTATGAAGCTACTAAAGAAATTAGGAACAGAATACAGCAGCAAGAGCGACAAGAAAAGGGCTCTGTGATTCCGAAGATTGTTGCTTTGACAGCTAGCACTATTGAAGAAAAACGATCGTCTGCTTTATCTATAGGCTGCGACGATTTTATTAGCAAACCTTTCCGCAAAACTGATATATTTGATACGCTCCACAAACATTTGGGAGTGAGGTACCTCTACTCTTACTCAACTGATTTTATCCCAACGGGCGATCGCCACAATCAATCTGACGCTCCATCTAATGCTGCGCTTGCTTATTTGCCTGCACTTCCCGCAGAATGGATAGAAAACATGAGGCAGGTAATACGTAGCGCTGATTTTGACTTAATTGCGAGGACGATCGAGGAATTAAGGTACGATCATCCTGAATTTACCGAAATCCTCCAGGATCATCTCAATAATTTTGACTACCAAAAAATTCTCACTTTAATTGCCGAGGCATAAAAATAGCATAGTAGAGGTGACAGTTGACAGTTGACAGTTGACAGTTGACAGTTGACAGCTACCCATAGCTGTCGATAGAAGAGGATTGAAGCAATGAATCATTCTACCGTTACCCAAAAAAGTTGGTAAAAAAATCGGTTGAAATCTGATTTTTTACCAAAATTGTAGCAGCAAAGAGAGAAGCAAAAAAAACTCCGGGAAGCAAAATCATGAAAAAACCTGTGATTGTTTGTATTGATGACGAAGCTGATGTTTTGAACAGTTTAAAGATTGAACTAAAAAAGGCGATCGGCGATCGGTGTATTATTGAAACAGCGCAAGGAGGAGAAGATGCTTTAGAGTTATTAACAGATTTACAGGCTGACGAACACGAAATAGCTTTAGTTGTTTCTGATTATATCATGCCGGATATCAAAGGAGACGAACTGCTCCAAATAATTCATGAACGATCGCCCAATACGCTGAAAATTATGCTGACCGGTCAAGCAGATTTGGAGGCAATCAGTCACGCTATCAAGTATGCCAAGCTGTACCGCTACATCCCCAAACCTTGGCAAAAGGAAGATTTGAAGTTAACAGTAGTCGAAGCAGTTCACAGCTATTTGCAAGACCAAAAGTTGGCTGATGAAGTTATTAAGGGGCGAGAAGCAAACAAGCAGTTGCAGATAGCCAACCAGGAATTGTCGGCAAGCGAAAGCCGATTGAATCAATTTTTAGCAGCTTTGCCTGTGGGGGTATCTGTTTACAATCCCGACGGCTCGATCGCCTATATCAATCATACCACCGAGCAGTTGCTGGATGCAGATACTGGGTTGGCAGACAGTATGCTAGGCAACAGTGTTGAACAATTAGTTGCAAGTTCTCAATTTTATGACGCCGAAAACGATCGGCTGTATTTCCCTGAAAATTTTCCGATCTTGCGGGCGCTGAGAGGGGAATATGTCAAGGTGAATGAAGTTGAAATCCTTCAATACGGGCTGACAATCACTCTAGAAATAAGTGCCAAACCTATTTTTGACAGCAACGGAAATATTGTTTTTGCGATCGCAGTTATTCAAGACATCAGCCAGCGCAAAGAATTAGAAAATTTCCTATCAAATTACCAGCGTACCTTAGAAGCTGAAATTGTAGAACGCACAGAACAATTGCAAAAAGCTGCCTTCGCCGCCGAAGCAGCAAACAGAGCGAAAAGTACCTTCCTTGCCAACATGAGTCACGAGTTGCGTACACCTCTCAATGCCATACTCGGCTTTACTCAAATCGTCGAACCCAGCCCGAATTTGACAGTAGACGACAGAGAAAATCTCAGAATTATTTATCGCAGCGGCGAACACTTGCTGACTTTAATTAATCAAGCTTTAGATTTGGCAAAAATCGAAGCGGGGCGGATGACACTTTTTCCGACTAACTTTGACCTTTACTGCTTGCTTGACGAATTGCAAGAAATGTTTGACCTGCGAGCAAAAAATCAAGATTTGCAGTTGATTTTCCAGCGCGATGCTGACATTCCGCAGTACGTGCGAACCGATGAAGTGAAGCTACGCCAGGTGCTAATCAATCTTCTGAGTAATGCGATGAAATTCACTCAAATCGGCGGGGTGTCAGTAAGAGTGCGCCGGAAGTTAGAAGGTATTTCAGCAGCGAATTCGATCGCAAATATAGCCAAAATAAGCGAGGAAGGGGAAATTGTCAGTCCCTTGAAAAATTCGACAGATTCAGATTTAGAAGCAAGCAATTATCCAGAAATTTCTATAATTTCCCGTCAGTCTGAAAGTAAAGTATTGGCAAAAACGGATAATTTAAATATTTCTAATTCTCTGTTTTTGGAGTTTGAAATAGAAGATACGGGAGTTGGTATTGCCCCAGAAGAAATGGGCAATCTTTTTCAAGCATTTGTGCAGACAGCATCTGGTCAAAAAGCTCAACAAGGTACTGGTTTGGGATTGACAATTAGCAACGAATTTGTACGGTTAATGGGTGGCGATCTAACTGTAGAAAGCCAGCTAGAACGGGGTACTATTTTTAGATTTGAGATTGAAGTTAGTGCAGTTGATTCCGCTGCAATTACTGTTCCAAAAAACATCCGTGAGGTGATTGGACTGGAACCAGATCAGCAATACTATCGAATTTTAGTTGTGGACGATCGCACAGACAACCGCAAACTGTTAGTCAAAATGCTTTCTGGCTTGGGTTTCGGAGTCGAAGAGGCTAGCAACGGCCGTGAAGCGGTAGAAATGTGGGAAAATTGGCAGCCGCACTTGATTTTGATGGATTTGCGAATGCCGGTGATGGACGGCTACGAAGCGACGATCGAAATTAGATCGAGGATACAGCGGAGAAAGGAAGAGGAACAAGGCGAGGGGAAGATGGATATTCCCAATCCTCAATTCCTGAACCCGAAGATTGTTGCTTTAACAGCTAGTACCCATGAAGATAAACGCTCTTTTTCTTTGTTGATGGGTTGTGATGACTTTATCAGAAAACCTTTCCGCAAAATGGATATATTTGATATGCTGAGCAAACATTTGGGGGTGAGTTATATTTATTCTGACTTGACAGGCTCTGATTCAATGGGCGATCGCAATAACCTATCAAATTCTTCTAATACTTTGTGTGCTTCTTTGCCCAACCTTCCCGCAGAATGGATAGATAATATGAGGCAGGTAATTCGCAGTGCTGATTTTGACTTAATTGGGATCACAATCGAGGAAATAAGGGCTGCTCATCCTGAATTTGCCGACATCCTTCAAGGTCATCTAGAGAATTTTGATTACCAAAAAATTCTCAACTTAATTCTCGAAGCAGAGAAATTCAATAGTACGGTTCATCAGTTGACAGTTGACAGTTGACAGTTGACAGCTACCTCTTCCGTCGATAGAAGAGGATTGGAACAATGAATCATTTTGTTTAATTTCCCCCTAAAAGGAAAGGCTTCAAACCCAATCTTTAGGCGTGAAGTTTGAAAAAAAAATATCTGGATGACTTATGGCTAAAAATAATAGATATAAGTGCTCGACTTTAGTGGTGGCAATATCAAAATTTTAGACTAGACTTGAATTGCAGTCATTCACAAACAATCTTGAAATCATCTGCATCGCTTACCAGTTTCTCTGTAAATCAAACCATGCAAAAGCTCTCAAATTTATCTGTGGTGTAAATCTCAAATCAACTTGCTGACCAAGAATTTCTTGATGGTACAAGCCCACGGATTTATCCGTGGAATTAATCCCAAATCGAAAATCTAAAATCCTCTCTTCCCCGGAATTTATCCGTGGGGTCAATCTAAAATCTAAAATCTAAAATCTAAAATCGATTGACTGGGGTGGTAAGGTAGTGAAACTGGCAAAAAAGCGAAACCAAACAACTATTTTTTGCCTTGGATAAGTAAATATTCAACAAAAAAAATGGCAAATAAATTTATGAAGAAACCTGTGATTGTTTGTATAGATGACGAGCCTGATGTTTTGGAAAGCTTAAAGATTGAGCTCAAAAAGGCGATCGGCGATCAGTGCATTATTGAAACGGCAGAAGGTGGAGAAGATGCTTTGGAATTGCTAGCAGATTTGCGGGCTGAGGAGCATGAAATAGCTTTGGTGCTTTCCGATTACATCATGCCGGATATTAAAGGGGACGAGCTGCTCAAACAAATTCACGAACAATCGCCCGATACCCTGACAATTATGCTGACGGGACAAGCCGATTTACAAGCTCTGAGCAACAGCATCAAGTATGCTAAGTTGTACAGATACATCCAGAAACCTTGGCAGGATGAAGATTTACAAATAACAGTGGTAGAAGCAGTACACAGTTATTTGCAAGACCAAAAATTAACAATTGAAACTATCAAGCGACAACAAGCCAACGAGGAGTTAAAGAGAGTCAATGCGGAGTTAGAGGTGGTAAACGCAGACTTGAAGCTAGCCAACGAGGAATTATCTGCGAGTGAAAGTCGGCTGAATCAATTTTTAGGAGCTTTGCCGGTGGGGGTATCTGTTTACAATCCCGATGGCTCGATCGCGTATTTGAATCATGCAGCGCAGGAATTGCTTGATTCACAAACTGTCCTCGCGAGGGCTGCCCAAACATGGCGTGGAATGGATCAATTTTATAACGGCGAGAGCGATCGCCTATATTTTCCTGAAAATTTTCCGATTTTACGGGCGCTGAGAGGGGAATCTGTCAAAGTTGATGATGTTGAAATCACTCAATACGGTTTGATAATTACTTTAGAGGTAACTGCTACGCCAATTTTTGACAGCAGCGGAAATGTTGTTTTTGCGATCGCAGCTATTCAAGACATCAGCGAGCGCAAAGAAGCAGAAAGAGTCCTAGCAAATTACCAGCGTACCTTAGAAGCTGAAATTGTGGAACGCACAGAACAACTGCAACAGGCTGCATTAGCTGCCCAAGCAGCAAACAGAGCGAAAAGTACGTTTCTCGCCAACATGAGCCACGAGTTGCGTACCCCCCTCAATGCCATACTCGGTTTTACTCAAATCGTCGAATCTAGCCCAAATCTAACAGCAGAAGACCGAGACAATATCAAAGTTATTCACCGCAGCGGCGAACACTTGCTGACTTTAATCAATCAAGCTTTAGACTTGGCAAAAATCGAAGCGGGCCGGATGATTGTTTTTCCGACAAACTTCAATCTCTACGACTTGCTTGACGAAATGGAAGATATGTTTCAACTACGAGCGAAAACTCAAGGTTTGCAGTTAGTTTTTCAGCGAAATACAGATGTTCCGCAGTACGTGCGAACTGATGAGGTAAAACTGCGCCAAGTGCTAATCAATCTCCTCAGTAATGCCATGAAATTTACCAGAGTTGGCGGGGTATCTGTAAGAGTGAGGCCTCTTAGGCAAGGCAGTTCGGCAGGGACAGATGTAGGGGATGTCATGGATGTAACAGATAGAAGTAATAGAGAAGAAGCAAGAGGACATGATTCAGAAGGCGAAATTGTCATTGCCGGTGAAAATCCTACAAATTTAGATGGTTCGACAAGTTACAGTCTGCCTGAGAGTGAAAAATTGACGGAGAATAATTTAGATTTGTCTGGTTCGTTGTTTCTGCAATTTGAAGTAGAAGATACAGGAAGTGGCATTTCTCCCGAAGAATTGGGCAAGGTTTTTCAAGCCTTCGTGCAAACAGAATCCGGTCAAAAAGCTCAAAAAGGGACGGGTTTAGGCTTGACGATCAGCAGCCAATTTGTACGGCTAATGGGCGGCAATATTACTGTGGAAAGCGAGCAAAATCGAGGTACGATTTTTAGATTTGAGATTGAAGTTGATGCAGTTGATGCCGCTTCGATTCCTACCCCGGAAATCAGCAGCCTGGTGATGGGAGTGGAACCAGATGGGCCATCCTACCGGATTTTAGTTGTGGACGATCGCAAAGACAACCGCCAACTTTTAGTTAAAATGCTTTCTCCCTTGGGTTTTGCAGTGAAACAGGCTAGCAACGGCCGTGAAGCGGTAGAAATCTGGGAAAACTGGCAGCCGCACTTAATCTTGATGGATTTGCAAATGCCGGTGATGGATGGCTGCGAAGCGACGATGGAAATTAGACTCAGGATACAGCAGAGACAGTCCAAGCAAGCAATGGGGGAGGAAATCAACGTCTCTGGTGTCGAACCTCTGATTCCGAAGATTATTGCTTTGACAGCTAGTACCATTGAAGGGAGGCGATCGTTTGCTTTATTCGTCGGCTGCGACGATTTTATTAACAAACCCTTCCGCAAAAATGATATCTTTGATACCCTTCACAAACATTTAGGGGTGAAGTATCTATACTCTAACTCAACGGATTTGATGTCAGCGGGCGATCGCCACAATCTATCTGACTCCCAGTCTAATGATGCGCTTGCTTATTTACCCATACTTCCCGCACAATGGATAGATCACATGAGGCAGGTAATCCGCAGTGCTGATTTTGACTTAATTGGGATAACAATCGAGGAAATAAGGGATGCTCATCCTGAATTTGCCGAAATCCTCCAGGGTCATCTCGGTAATTTTGATTACCAGAAAATTCTCAATTTAGTTGCCGAGGCGGAGGAATCTGATCGTGGAGATGAAGGCGGAACAAACTGAAAACTATCAAGCAGATATTTTAGTAGTTGACGATACGCCAGACAATCTGCGTTTGTTGATTAGAATCTTGCAAAAAAATGGCTATAAAGTTAGACCTGTTACTAATGGTTTTTCGGCTATAGATGCAATTCAGTCTAGCGTCCCAGATTTGATTTTGCTGGATATTATGATGCCGGATATTAACGGTTATGAATTATGTCAAAAACTAAAAGTACAACCGCAATTTAGCGAAATTCCCATCATTTTTATCAGCGCGTTAGAAGAAGGAATAGATAAGGCAAAAGCTTTTGAAGTAGGCGGAGCAGATTATATCACAAAACCTTTTCAGGTTAAAGAAGTATTGGCGCGAGTGAGCAATCAACTGACCGTGCGTTCTTTGCAAATGCAACTGCAAGAAAAAAATCAAAAATTGACCGATCAAAATGTCCAGTTGCACCAGGAAATTGCCGATCGCCGTCAGGTTGAAATGGAAACAAGATTGCTGCTGGAGGCAACTCAAGCTATTAGCAAATCTGACGATTTTGAGTCGGCTATAGATGTGATTTTAGGTTTAATTTGTCAAACTATTGAATGGAATCTGGGCGAAGCTTGGATTCCTAACAGTGACGGCGTTTTAAGATGTGCTAGAGGCAGGTACGTCAGCGATTTGAGTTTTGCCCAATTCAGACAGACAAGTTGGCAGCTAACTTTTGCTCCTGGTGCGGGACTCCCAGGGAGGATTTGGCAGTCGCAGCAGTCCGAATGGATCGAGGATGTTTCTACTGCACCGGAACAAGTGTTTCTGCGATCGGAAATTGCGGTAAATGTGGGATTGAGAGCGGCTTTTGGTTTGCCAATTTTGGCGGACAACCAAGTGTTAGCTATTTTGATTTTTTATCGCGAAAAAGTTCTGGAATCTCAGCCGCGTTTGCTGGAATTGGTGAGTGCGGTTGCTACGCAGCTCGGTTCGCTGATTCAGCGGAAACAAGCTGAAGCAGCGCTGAAATTGCAGCAAAAGCAAACAGAGAAATTGCTGCTGAATATTTTGCCTAAACCTATTGCTGAGCGCTTGCAAAAAGAGCAAAAGCTGATCGCGGATCATTTTGATGAGGTGACGGTATTGTTTGCTGATTTGGTTGGTTTTACAGAGTTTTCGGCTCACAAAAGTCCGACGCAGTTGGTAGAAATTTTGAACGGGATTTTCTCGGAGTTCGATCGGTTGTCTGAGTTGCACGGGTTGGAAAAGATTAAGACGATTGGGGATGCTTACATGGTGGTTGGGGGTTTGCCGACGGCGCGCCCGGATCACTCTGAGGCGATCGCACTTTTAGCTTTGGATATGCAGGTAGCTTTGAGAAAGTTTAATCTCAAAATTGGAGAAGGTTTTCAATTGCGGATCGGAATTCACAGCGGTTCGGTGGTGGCGGGCATTATTGGGATTAGCAAATTTAGCTATGATTTGTGGGGAGATACTGTGAATGTTGCTTCGCGGATGGAGTCGAACGGATTGCCGGGTAAAATTCAAGTGACGGCGAAGACTTACGAGCGTTTGAAAGAGCAGTTTATTTTTGAAGAACGGGGGCCTATCACGGTTAAAGGTAAAGGAACAATGCTGACTTACTGGTTGCTCGAAGAACAAACTCAATCTATTTAGGTTTGAGATGTCAATTTCAATTAATATTAAAATTAGATCTAAATCGCACTTTCTGGAGGACTCATCCTTTGCAAACAGTTGAAACAAAATCGCCGACAGCATTGAAAAGAGTCCTAGTTGTTTTAATATCGCTGGTAGCTGTAGCGGTACTGGCGATCGCAACTTTTACCCTAATTCCCGGAGAAAAAACCATGTTTGCTGGAAAAAGACCTACTAATATCGGCATTGTATCAGGAAAACTGGCAGCGTGTCCTGCTTCCCCCAACTGCGTCAGCAGCTTCAGTCAAGATGCCGAGCACCAAATTGAGCCTTTGGCTTACACTTCGTCGCCTGCTGAGGCTATGGCTAAGCTCAAAGGGGCGATCGAGTCCTCGGGCAAAACTAAAATTATCACCGCAACCGATAATTACCTGTATGCGGAGTTCACCAGTGCTTTGATGGGCTTTGTGGATGATGTGGAATTTTTGGTAGATGATGGGGCAAAGGTGATTCACGTGCGATCGGCTTCGCGTCTGGGACAGTCGGATTTAGGAGTCAACCGCAAACGCATAGAAACCATCAGAGATCAACTAAATCCACTCTAAACCTAAAATTTATAGCTTTCCTGAAGCCTCTCTCCTGCAACATTCTGAAACTACAGGTACGTTGTTGGGCTTTAGCCCTCTTTAGACTGATAGAGAAAGAGGGCTCAAGCCCAACTACGTACCTAATTTTTATTTCGTTCCTCGCAATCACACTAGCCCTAACTGAACCGTATTGTGACTCAATCAGGTATTGAATAGCTGAGCGCGCTAGCACCGACACCGCGCTGTATTCCTATAGTATTAAACGCCCTAAATTGAGCAGTTCAGACTTTAGGGAGAGGGAAGTTAAGCCATTAATTTCTACTATTAATTTAAGTAGAGCGACGAGGAAAAAACACATGGCACTTCAAAGAATTGCAGATTTTGAGCCTAATTATAAGGAAGAAATATTTGCTGGAGACGACATCAAGGGATTTGATGTTTATGCCGGCGACTCTGACGAAAAAGTAGGCACCGTTTATGACGCATTGGTTGATGAAACTGGCCGTTTTCGCTATCTGGTAGTTGATACCGGTATTTGGATTTTTGGTAAAAAAGTATTGCTGCCGATCGGTTCGGCCCGCTTCGACTACGGAGCCCATCGCGTCTACGCCACAGGCCTTCGCAGCAAAGCTCAAGCAGAACAATTGCCGGCTTACAATGAAATGGAACCCCTAGATTACGATCGCGAAGAACAAGTAAGAGGCGTCTACCGCAATCCAGGCACAGCAGCGACAAGCACTGCAACTCCTGCTAGCTACGATCGCAGCAGCTACAGCTACGATATCGATCGCCCCCTCTACGAAACCAACGAACAGAACCACCAAAATCTCAAGCTTTATGAAGAACGCTTGATTGCCAACAAAAACCGCGCCAAAACAGGTGAAGTAGCAGTTGGTAAGCGGGTGGAAACTGAAACAGCAAGAGCTTCAGTACCCATTGAAAAAGAACGAGTCGTAATCGAGCGAGTCACACCAGTCGAAGCTGGTAGAGTAGTTTCAGTCGGCGAGGCTGACTTCCAATCAGGGGAAGTTGCACGCATCGAAGTCTACGAAGAAACGGCCGACATTCACAAGGAAGCCTACGTGCGCGAAGAAGTCAACGTCAGAAAAGAAGTTGTTCGCAGCACGGTTGACGGGGAAGAAACCTTGCGCCGTGAAGAATTAGACATTCAGACTGACGGAACTCCGGTTGTAGATAATAAAACTATCTAAACCAACCGCAGGAAGTCTTGAATAGGAATTACGCATTAATCACATAATTCTCTCACCGCACAGGTTTGAATTTGGCGATCGCGCAATTCCTAGATGACGCAATACGCTTCAGTTAAGCCCGATTCCCCCTTAAGAAGGGGGGGAAAAGAGTATTCTTCAAGTCCCCCTTTTTAAGGGGGATTTAGGGGGATCTCCGAGGACTCAACAGTTTTAACCCAAGCGTATTCCTATATAACGGCGGGTGGAGTGCGAAACTTGCCGGTTTTGGCCAAAGTTTATGCACTTTCCCCGCCTTTACCAGAAAGAATTGGTTGAAAGCCCCAAGCTTTTTCGGGAGAAATTAAAATCAGACTATTCATTACTCCAATCCTCTGACTTCTAGGTAGAGGTCGGTTTCCTTCGGTCAACTGTCAACTGTCAACTGTCAACTGTCAACTGTTGAACAATTCGCCCCAATTCATAATAAAAATCCCTAAGCAGGAAAGTTTTAAAAATGAACGGTCAAGCATCAGCCGAAAAAGTAGCCACAGCCAAATCAAATACCCGTCTCAACCGGGTGCCGGAAAAAGTCAGGACTAAGCTAAAAAGTTTTACAGTAAAAGACAACCAAGGTCACTTGGTAGGCAAAATCAAAGATGTCTATTTCGATCCTAACGGTCAGCTAAACTTTGTGGTATCAGGGCTAGGTCGCGAAAACCCCCGCATTTTTTTAGTAAGTATCAAGCTGCTCAAAAAAGTAGATTATCATCAAAAGACTCTGTTTGTAAGTATTAAGTCCGATGCAGTCGATCTGCTGCCCGGAATTGGGGGAACGGCAGAGTATGAGTATTTAGGAAAATCCTCAGAACAGCTTGATGAAGTGAGCAATAGCGAGTCAACTAATCCCTCAACAGTTATGTCAAATCTAACAGATGCCGATCGCCAAAATGAACATTTAGAGACCGATGAGGATGACGAAAACTTGGATATTGTCGATCGAGAAGTAATTCGCCTGCTAGAAGAACGATTGGTAATCAATCGCAGCAAGCGCAAAGTCGGCGAAGTCATAGTCCGCAAAGAAATTGAGACTCGGATGGTACAAGTGCCGATCCAGTGGGAAAAGTTGATTGTCGAACAAGTCGGCGACGATCCGAAGGTTTTGGCAGAGATAGATTTGGGCGAGGGAAACATCACCGGTATAGATTTGGCAGAGATTAAGAGCGATCGCCAGGAACCGACAGTTAAGGCAGAATTTACGTCTGTGCAGAAAGCTAGCAAGATCTTAAATGCGATCGCCTCTCAACCCCGCCACGGTTGTGTCAAAGTCCGCCTAGAAATAGTTTTGGAAGACAAGCAACTTGAGGATACCTACCAAAAATGGATGACGGAAAGCCACTCAGATAAGTGAGGTACGTTGTTGGGCTTAAGCCCTCTTATACTTATCGTGTAGTAAACGGGGTCGCATCAAAAACTCCATTTACAGTCATACCTCATCTTTCGTTATAAATGTTATATATAAAGAGCGCTCAAGCGCAACTACGTACCTATTGTCTTAAGCAAACGGTATTGTCTTATATATAGCCTTTCTCAAAAAGATGAGGTATGACTGACAGCTTACATAACCCTTAAACGTATAGGGCTTTCTTCCCAACAACGTCCGCGAATCTTTCGCTTGATCCGCTATATATATGCAAGAGCGCTGAAGCGCAACTACGTACCTATTGAAAAATTTCATCGGGTTCACAAATATCTCTACTCTAATATCCGCCGGAACTCTGCAAACCCCCCTGGTCTGGATTTTTTAATTTTGAGCGATCGGCAAATCGACAAAATCTTACCAAATTGCGGTAAAATTGTGCTAGTCAAATTTAGAAATATTTGAAAATGCCCAGCACCATCTCCGACATTAATGTAAAAACGATCGCAGGCGCAGACAAGCAGCTAGGAGAGTACACTGGCCAGGTACTCTTGATAGTTAACGTAGCTTCCAAATGCGGCTATACACCTCAATACAAAGGACTCGAAGAATTGAGCCAGAAGTACGGCGCCGCCGGACTCCGCGTTTTAGGATTTCCCTGCAACGACTTCGGAGCTCAAGAACCCGGAAGCAACGCAGAAATCGTCAATTTCTGCACTACAAAATACGGTGTCAGCTTTGAATTATTTGACAAAGTAAGCGCTAAAGGCAGCCAGCAGCACCCCCTGTACGCTAAGCTTACGAATGCAGTCGATCCAAAAGGTGAGGTTTCCTGGAATTTTGAAAAATTCTTAGTTAGCAAACAGGGTGAAGTGGTTGCCAGATTCCGCAGCAGCGTGGGCCCAGATTCGCCGGAATTGATCGCTGCGATCGATCGAGAATTGGCAAAATAAGCAGTTCGCCAACGGATTTTTTAACCGATGTAACGGATGGATGTTTAGTTATTGTAGGGTGCGTCAGGGCTAAATGTTTTGCATACAGACTAACAATTTTCTCCCTGATACCAATTTTTTATGAGGCTGCTCCCGAATCTGATCCCCCCTAACCCCCCTTAATAAGGGGGGGACTGGAATCTTCTCAAAGTCCCCCTTCTTAAGGGGGATTTAGGGGGATCGGAATATGTGCAACTTCACATTAAATTGGTATGACGCACCCTACGGTTAGTTAGCTTGTTTTTTCTTCTCTTCCTCATTGTTGAGAAGCAATCAACAATTAACAAATACCGGTGATTGGATTTAATTGGAGAACGTTTTAATTTAATGGAAAATACATCGGGATTAGATTTAGCCGTAGGTTTACTGGCGTTCGCGATTCTGGGAGGCGGGCTGGCCATGCTATTTGTAGGTATGGCATCGTTCCCTAAAGAAAAGTAACAATAATTGAGATTAAGTCCTCACGATCAAACTTTAAATGGGTTCGTAGTGAGGACTTCAGTCCTTATAGAACCCATTTGACATCTTTGAGTTTTTGGGTTTGGTGACTAGAAATATAGACAGAAACCAGTTTCTGAGATTTACGCTAATGTCGAGAAACCGGGTTTCTACGAGTTTTTGGGTTGGGTGACGAGAAATATAGAGAGAAACCCGGTTTCTCAGATTTACGCAAAATAGATCTCAAATGGGTTCTATAGAAATCTGAGGACTGAAGTCCGAACGATCGAACTCTGAGGAAATTTAACATCATCCAATTTTAACAGTAGCAATTGACAACCATGCAAACTACCGAAAGCACCGTCAAAATTGCCTTGGCGCCGGGGAACTTGCGCCGGGTTCACCATATCGCTTTAAACGTGCGCGATATGAAAGCTTCCTGCCACTTCTACGGTACAATTCTCGGCTTACACGAACTCACAGGTGCAGAAATTCCCGCAAGTTTAACCGAAATGGTGGCTGCTGGTAAAGTCGCTAATTTCATCACTCCAGACGGGACTGTGATTGACTTATTTTGGCAGCCAGATTTGGAACCGCCAAACCCAGATCCCCAAAAGGCTTTTACTCGCGCTAACCACTTGGCCTTTGACATCGATCGCGATTTGTTCGATCGCGCTCTGGAAGTGCTAAAGTCTAATGAAATTGCGATCGACAGTGGCCCGGTCACGCGCGCTACAGGACGCGGCATTTACTTTTACGATCCCGACGGATTTATCATCGAAATCCGCTGCGATCCTGCTTAAATATTTGCCAGCAGGACGATCGGTGCGGATTGCTCAGAGCGCGAGCGAGAAGATCGATCGCACTCGGTACTTTTTTAAATTTGTGCAAATCCCTGATCTGGCAGTTGATTTTCTCCCACCGCAATTTCGAGTTGAGCCAGCAGCGGAGGCAAACTCTTCTTTGCTTCTAAATATGGTGCTAGAAAATCGCGGCGCTTCGTCAACCCGTAACCCCGAATGCCCGTTTCCGCATCCACCACAGTGGTTAACAAGCGGTTGGTTCCGTGAAGTATTTCCTTATGAGTATCTGCTCGCTTTCTTATCTGTATTGCACTATCCCGGAGTCCTGCAATTGCGATCAGCGAAGCAAACAGACAAATCACGGGGATAGCAACGATGACTGTTCCCCGCTGGCGAATTGGTCGGTCTGTCCATACAAAGTGGACGAAGCGATCGAGCAAATACTTCACGGATATTGTGAGGAGAAAGTTTGCTGCCAGTATATCGCTTTTTGGCAATTTATGCTATGGAACAGCTTGTTTTTTTTATGTTTGGCGATCGCCCGGGCGTAACCGTAGAAACTAGATTATGCCCCGGCGATGGCTAGCTACTGACAGTGACAGAAGATTTTTTAGCAAGGTTTTTAAGCCCAAGCAAGGAGAAGGAAAAGCGTTTTTTCGGCAGCGAGATAGCAGGCACAGCAGAAACACTTGTTTCTACTTTACTTTCCTGTTCGCTTTCGGCTTTGGGTTTCAAACTAGAGTCTGTTTCGCAAACATTCTGAACTGCTGGAACTACAGTCCATTTGCCTGTAGTGGGATCGCGATAAGAAGTGAAAGGATTTATTTTTAGCGGTTGACTGCAAGGTTTAATCATCTCGATGCACTCCTTTAATTTTGAGAACTTGTGCACTGCTGTCGGTGGCATTGCTATCTCGGCAGTAGAGGCCGCAGTTTGAAGGTTCAAGGGAGAAGGCAAAAAGCCGAATTGTGTTTCTGGGTTCTTATGCCTTTGATAATTCCTGATTTCCTGTTAACTTTTGCCTTCTACTGGTTAGCGACGATAGCATTACTTTTACCAAATTGCCTTTGTATAAGCAATACCCCCACCCCCCCCCTGTGGCAGGTTGAGGTGCGGATTTTAAATGCAGGAAGGCGCTATATTCTGGTTGTGGCACAAGTTTGGGATAATAAAAGTATTCTAGGCTGGGAAAAAATGCGACTGTGTGATCGGCAACAGAGGTCGATCGCGATCGGTATCACAATTAACAGGGAATTGGTTATTGGTTATTGGTTATTGGTTATTGGTTGTTGGTTATTGGTTGTTGGTTATTGGTTGTTGGTTATTGGTTATTGGTTATTGGTTGTTGGTTATTGGTTATTGGTTGTTGGTTATTGGTTGTTGGTTATTGGTTGTTGGTTATTGGTTGTTGGTTATTGGTTGTTAGTAATGGCGAATTATTGCATCTTTTACCCATCCGTTAAATCTGTTAAATCCCCATCGCATGGGGAGCATCTCAGTTTTGCAAGAAACATTTTTTATCTTTCGTGCTGTCCCCGCACAGCAAAGCTTATACACGCACGCGAGCGGGGACGCTCGCACTATAAATAATGCAAAACTGAGATGCTCTCCATCGCGTGCTCGTTGCCTTCTTCCTTCTCCCTTCTCCCTTCTCCCTTCTCCCTTCCTTCTTTCTTCTTTCTTCTTTCTTCTTCCTTATGACCAATGACAACTGTCAACTGTCAACTGTCAACTGTCAACTGTCAACTGTCAACTGTCAACTGTCAACTGTCAACTGTCAACTGTCAACTGACAACTGTCAACTGTCAACTGTCAACTGTCAACTGTCAACTTTGACCTTTAATTGAACAATAAAAGTAGAGCCAACACCTAACTGACTCTCAAGAGTGATATCGCCGCCCATCATCTGGCAAAACAAGCGGCTAATCGCCAATCCCAAACCAGTGCCTCCGTACTTGCGAGTAGTCGAAGCATCCCCTTGCATAAAAGGTTGAAACAAACCCTGCTGCTGTTGTTCAGACATTCCAATCCCCGTATCAGATACCTGCAAATAAACCCAATCGCTATCGCCTGCTGGCTCGCGAGTGGCGCCCAGCAGCACCGTTCCACCTTCGGTAAACTTGAGGGCATTTGAGAGCAAATTAAACAAAATTTGCCTGACTTTAGTTAAATCTGCATACATTACTCCCAAATTTGGAGAGCAAGAAACTTCTAATTGATTGTGATTTTTTTCAACTAAAGGGTGCAAAGTTGCAACAACTTCTTCTATTAAATTGCCGAGGTCAAATTCTTCTAAGTAAACCTCCATCCGACCGGCTTCTATCTTAGAAAGGTCGAGAATATCGTTAATTAAAGTCAGCAAGTGTTTGCCGGCGTTACGAATTTTTTGGGTATCGGGGATGAAGTCATCGAGTCCGGAGTCCAGTGCTTCTTCTTCTAGCATTTCGCTGTAACCGATAATGGCGTTGAGCGGCGTTCGCAGTTCGTGGCTCATATTGGCTAAAAAAGTGCTTTTAGCTCTGGAAGCTGCTTCTGCTTTGTGTAAGGCTTCTTGCAAGGCGATTTCGGCTCTTTTACGATCGGCAATTTCGCTGCGGAGCAGTTGATTGGTGGCGGTGATTTGAGCGGTGCGCTGATCGACGGTCATTTCTAGCTGCGCTTTGGCTTTGGAGAGTGCTTCCTGAGCTCGCTGGCGTTCAAATCCTTCGATCGCCAGCGCGACTAAATTTGCTAAAGAATCGGCGAAGGTGCGCTCCTCCAGAGCCCACTGGCGGGGCGCGCCGATATGTTCTAGAGAGAGGATGCCCACGATCTGGCCGCCGAGCCTAATTGCTACATTTAAGATCGATGAATTTGGCTTGCTCTTATTCGGCAGCACACCGGAATGTTCGGCGATCGATGATAAGTGGCACAAGTTTGTTTCGATCGAGTTTTGAGTGTGCGGCGCCGGTTCTAAACCATTGTCTTCAGCTAGATTTTCGCCCGGCGCGTCGTTTTCTATATCTAAAATTGAAAATTTTAAATCGCTTGCTGATATGCACTGGCGGCTCAAATGATGCTCGTGAGTGCGATCGTACAAGTCGAGACAAACTAATTTGAGGTTGGGGATTTTAAATTGAGAATGATTGACTGACTCGTTATCGTTTCGGGGGGCCGCCTCTGTATCGAGAGATTCTTTTTGGTTGCGGGCGATCGCTCTGTGGGTAAAATTTAGCTGAGGATCGATCGGGTAGCCAGTTCCCAATCTGTCGTGGTTGTAAAGCCAGACGCTGACTTTTTCCACCTCCAAAGTGCGCGCAGCAGCCTCAGTAATTTCGCGAATTCCCACAGTCAGCGCACCGCTGTTGAGAGTCCTCTGCCGCCCTAGCTGCAACAGGGCCAGACTCTGCCGCCGGAGCCGCTTTTCGCTCTCTTGGAGAATGTTTTCTGCTTGCTTGCGCTGAGTGAGATCGTACAAGGCGCACAATGCCGTCGGCTGACTCTTAAACTGGAGGGACTGAACCGAGAGAATTGCCCAGAAAGGGGTTCCGTCTGATTTTTTGCAGTGGAGTTCGTAGTTTTGCAGGTATCCGTCTTGGGCGAGGGCTTCGAGTACCTTTGGGCGATCGGCGGGGTTGAGGTAAAAGTCTGGGGTACAGCAGCCGATCAATTCTTCTAGGGGTATGTTTAGCAGAGAAGCCAATTGAGCGTTTGCATACAAAATTAAGCCGTCCGAGAGACGAGAAACCAATACCGGAACGGGAGTTGCCGAGGCGATCGCCCGAAACTGCTGTTCGCTTTCGCGCACGGCCAACTGAGCTTGAGAGAGCAAGTGAGCTTCCATCGTATCCGAATGTTGGGTGGTAGTCTCCAGCAAGATTTCTAGATCGGACTTTTCGCGTTTCAAGTTTTCTAGTTCCGCACTCAGTCGCTGAACGTCCAAAAGTAGCTGTTCTCTCGATGGTTCTTCCTGCATAGCAATTGAAAATTGGTAATTTTTAGTCTGAGAGGGAAGTTTTTTACAGTTTGGTGCTAACTTAACTATGACTTATTCGCATTAACTTCAGGTGCTCTCATCCTGGTTCCCCAAGGCGGGATAGGTGAACACCTTTACCTTGTGCGATTTACCGAAAATCTGGGTTTAAAGCCCCGTCATAAGCTTGACGGCTTTACAAAGTACCAACGGTAGAATGCGGGTTCTGGGTTCCAGTATCTGTGAAATATTAACGGTAGAATGAGGCTTTGGGTCGCTGCTCAAAAAACAGTCCGGGGTATTGATATAGGCAAGTGTAATATAAGATAGGAGGTAAGACAATGCTAGTTTTTGAGTTCAAAACATATGGGAAATCCAGTCAGTTCGCGGCAGTAGATGAAGCAATTCGTACTGCCAAATTCATTCGCAATAGTTGTATACGCTATTGGATGGATAATCAAAAGGTTGGTCAGAACGATCTACAAAAATACTGCGCTGTACTGGCTAAAGAATTCCCATTTGCTTCAGAACTCAACTCAATGGCTAGACAAGCTAGCGCAGAGAGAGCATGGTCTTCTATCTCCCGATTCTACGATAACTGTAAACGGAAAGTTACGGGTAAAAAAGGGTTTCCACAATTTCAGAAAGATTGTCGTTCTGTTGAATACAAGACATCTGGTTGGCAACTTGCTTCGGACAGAAAATCCATAACTTTTAGTGACAAAAAAGGAATTGGAAGGTTAAAACTGAAAGGGACGCGGGATCTAAACTTCTATCAAATTAGCCAGATTAAACGGGTGAGATTGGTAAAAAGGGCGGATGGTATATACGTTCAGTTCTGTATTGATTTTAACCGAACGGAGAATACAAAACCAACCGGAAATACCATAGGTCTAGACGTTGGTTTAAAGGAATACTACACCGACTCTAACGGATTGATGGTTGGAAATCCTAAGTTCCTCCTCCGGAGTGAAAAAGTTCTTAAACGTTCAGGGCGACGTGTCTCTAGAAAGGCAAAAAATTCAAAAAATAGAGGCAAGGCTAGACAGATTCTAGGTAAGCGACACCTCAAAATAAGTAGGCAACGTAAAGACCACGCTGTAAAGTTAGCGCGGTGCGTAGTTCAGTCCAACGACTTGATAGCTTACGTAGGCGCTTCGCCGTGCCGAAGGCAGATTTGAGAATCAAAAACATGGTGAAGAATCACTGTCTGGCTAAGTCTATTAACGACGCATCTTGGTATCAATTTCGTGTCTGGCTTGAATACTTTGGCAAAGTATTTGAGAGGGTAACGGTGGCGGTAAGTCCGCAATATACCAGCCAAGAATGCTCCCTTTGCGGTGTAATTGTGAAGAAAACGCTATCTACTAGGACGCACGTCTGTAAGTGCGGTTGTGTAATGGATAGAGACGAAAACGCAGCTAGAATCATCCTGAGTCGAGGATTAGGTACGGTAGGGCATACCGGAACCTTTGCACTTGATGCAAGCAACGCTTTAGGAGATGAAGCCTCTACTCTTGTTGGAGAAATCCTGCTCGAGCAAGCTACATCGTAGATTAAAGAATCCCGCGGTACGGCCGGGGAGTGTCAATAATCCAATTCTAAGTGTAAGGAAGGCATCAGCCGCTGCAAGTTCTTGAGCGATTTTCCCTGCCATGGTATCTGTTTTGAGCCTTGTATGCTGATTTGAATATTTTTTAGCTGGCGCACTTTGATCACAAATTTTGATATAATGTTAATTCCTGAACTATTTAAAAATTCTAGTTTTCGCAAGTCTAGAGTAATCATATTAGGCGAGGAGTCCGTCACTTCGTTGAGCAGATCGACGATCGGCGCGTATTCTTCCATCTGGCTGATGCGAAACGAGCCGCAGCAGGTAACTGTTTGGGTAGCGCGATCGTACTCAATGCTGTAATCTTTGGTCTCAATATCCATACTTTTGTCACTTGTCGGTTATGAACGGTAAAGGGGCTTTGGCTGCGGGAGCGAGGATGGAGAGTCAGTCTATGTTAGATTTAAAAATTGAAGAATGAGAGATTTACCAAAAGATTGGGTCTAAAGCCCCGTCCTTATAGGACGGCTTTAATTGCGGGTGTAAAGATTCATAAATCAGTTTATTTATACTCACAATAGTTTATAAACATGATAAAATAGTTCCATGATTGTACTAGAGTTTAGGTTGAAAGGCAACCCACAGCAATACCGAGTCATCGACGAGATGATCCGCACAGCTCAGTTTGTCCGAAACAAAGCTCTTAGATATTGGATCGACAATCAGGGAGTCAAACTACTTGACCTCTACAAACAATGCGCCATCATGGCGAAAGAGTTTGAATGGGCAGGAAAACTTAACTCAATGGCGCGTCAAGCGATGGCCCAACGTGCCATTTTTGCTATTCAACGTTTCTTCTCTAATTGTAAAGCTAAGAAGCCAGGAAAAAAGGGATATCCGCAATTCAAAAAGCACACTCGTTCCGTAGAGTATAAGACATCAGGTTGGAAGCTTTCTACCGATAAAAGATGTCTGACTTTTACGGACGGTTTTGCTGCGGGAACATTCAGGTTGCTCGGTAGTCGAGACTTGCATTTCTACTCACCCAAGGAAATCAAACGAGTTAGGGTAATTCGTCGTGCCGATGGTTACTACACTCAGTTTTGTATAAATGTAGAGCGGACAGAATCAGTGATTCCGACTGGTAAAGCTATTGGGATAGATGTGGGATTAAACCATTTCTATACCGATAGTAGTGGGGAGACCATGACAAATCCTCGGCATCTTCGTAAAAGTGAAAAAGCTTTAAAGCGGTTGCAGAAACGAGTTTCACGGAAAAAGAAAGGTTCTGGTAATCGAAAGAAAGCAATCAATAAGCTAGGTAGAAAACACTTGAAAGTTAGTAGGCAGCGCAAAGACTTCGCCATTAAGACGGCGTTGTACGTGGTGAAATCTAGCGATTTCGTAGCTTACGAAGACCTTCAGGTGAGAAATATGGTGAAAAACCATAAACTTGCGTTGGGAATTAGCGATGCAGCGTGGTCACAGACTTGATCATTATTTGCAATACTTTGGAAAAGTGTATGGTAAAACAGTAGTTGCTGTAGCACCTGGGTACACTTCCCAAGATTGCTCAAGTTGTGGAAATCGTGTCCAGAAGTCGCTATCCGTCAGAACTCATATTTGCCTGTGTGGCACGGTGTTAGACCGCGACCATAATGCAGCTTTGAATATCCTAGCGAAGGGATTAAAGCAATCAGGAATTATTTTAAATACGGTGGGGCACACCGGAATTAACGCTTGGGGACAGACCGACCTCTACTCGTTGGTGGTGGCATCAACGAGCAAGTTGACTGATTGATCCAAGAATCCCCGTGCGTTCACGCCGGGGAGTGTCAATACTCCACAGATGAATCTGGGAGCAGAGGAACCTGATTCTAAAATTTGGGGCGACTGGCGACTCCTGTCGGGGAATTCTATCCGTGTTTGGGCGGGGGGCACGCTGGCACGATCCAAACTGGGCCGTTTGCCTTTGTTTGTGTAACTTGCACTGGATATACTGCCAACTGTATCATTGTCAGAGGGCAGTTAGGAGTGTTTTTGGGGATTGATCTGTTGCGAGGCAATTTGAAATAAATCATCCAACTGTAGACCAGCTCTAAACCCTGGTAGTCATCAATTATTCCCAATCTCAAATCTTCTATACTACTATGCAAAACTTGTATAAGTTGTCAATCGATAAATTCGGGGGAAGAGAGGATTTTCGATTTTCGATTTGGGATTGATTCCACGGATAAATCACGTGGCGGGTACCACAGGTCGAAATTCGCTTGTCAAGGTTGATGAGACCTGGTTTTGCTGAAGCTCTGCGATCGATCGCTTCTGTTTTTTCGATCGAGTTGCCATTGACAAAATCACCAAAATGTGAGAGATATTTCATATCTGGTACAGCAGTGAGTTGGAGAATATTTAATGGCAACTTCAGAAATTACAGAAAAGCTTTTGGCTGCTAAAAAAGCTAAGGGAATTAGTTTTGCCGAGTTGGAAAAAGTTTTGGGTCGCGACGAAGTTTGGATTGCGGCGGTTTTTTACCGTCAAGCTACCGCATCGTTGGATGAAGCCGAAAAAATTGTCTCGGCTTTGGGATTGGATGGCGAGACGGCTGCGGTGCTCTGCGAACCTCCGTTAAAAGGTTCTTTGGATGCAGCAGTTCCGGTTGACCCGTTGATTTATCGCTTCTATGAAATTATGCAGGTGTACGGGATGCCGCTCAAAGCAGTGATCCACGAAAAATTTGGTGACGGGATTATGAGCGCGATCGACTTTAGTTTGGATGTCGAGAAAGAAATAGACCCAAAAGGCGATCGAGTGAAAATAATTATGTCGGGAAAATTTTTGGAATACAAAAAATGGTAAGCCAGTTTGGTTTCGGCAGAAGGCTTGCTTTCGGGACTTATGTAGAAGGCCTTGCCTTCGTCAGAATTTTTTATTATTCCCAAGGACTAAGGTAATATAGGGGTATGAAGCGGTCGGACTATGCCAAGAAAGCAGGAGTTTCCTATAATACTGCTCGCAGATGGTGGAAATCTGGTCAGAGCGAGGGCGATCGGCAAGGAAAACCGAGAAGTGAATTTTAGAGTTGCAGTCGAGTTCAGCTAGCAAAGGAGAAGAAGAATGAGATTGGTAGAGCGTCACATTATTGATAAAAGTCACAGTTTCTCTAAGGAGTGCGACGATTTAGCATGGCGTTCCAAAAATCTCTACAACTATTGTAATTACTTAGTGAGGCAGTCTTTTGTTTTAGAGAATACTTATCTTGATAATTGCCAAATCTATCATGAAGTTAAATCTCATGAATCCTACAAGGCGCTTCCTGCCAAAGTCAGCAATCAAGTCCTGATTAGTCTGCATCGAAACTGGAAGTCATTTTTTGAGGCTATGAAGGAATGGAAACAAAATCCAGGCAAGTTTTTGGGCAAACCTAAATTGCCGAAGTACAAAGATAAGCTCAAAGGACGTTTCTGCGTTGTCTATGAGAAAGGAGCGATTAGCAAGCCTGCATTAGTCAAGGGATTAGTAAAGCTTTCCAAGACAAGCATTGAATTTCCCACTAAATGTCAAAATGTTCAACAGATTAGAATCATCCCGCAATCAGGTCAGTATGTCATCGAGGTAGTCTATGAAATAGCATCAAAGCTTAACCAGTTAAACTTCCAGCATATTGCAGCAATTGATATTGGAGTCAGTAACTTAGCGGCAGTAACTTCAAATCAGAAAGGGTTTAATCCTTTATTGATTAACGGCAAGCCACTCAAAGCACTCAACCAGCACTACAACAAGCAGAAAGCTAAGCTGCAATCTCTGCTCAAAGGTAAAGCTCAAACATCAAAGCGAATTCAGCAATTATCCGCTAAGAGAAACAATCAAGTTGATGGTTACTTGCATAAGGCTTCTCGCTTAATCATTAATTATCTGCTCCCGAATGAAATAGGAACGCTGGTTATCGGTAAGAATGATTTATGGAAGCAGGAGTCGAGTCTGGGAAGAAGAAACAATCAACAATTTGTTTCTATTCCTCATGCAAAGTTTGTGGAGATGCTGACTTACAAAGCTGAGTTAGTTGGAATTAAAGTAATTCTCACCGAAGAAAGCTACACTAGCAAATCAAGTTTCTTAGATAATGACCCAATCCCAACTTATGGAAAGAAGGACTCAGCACTCAAGTTCAGTGGACGTAGGATAAAGAGAGGACTCTACAAGTCAGCAGACGGAACAATAATCAATGCTGACGTAAATGGTTCTTATAACATACTCAGGAAAGTATTCCCAACAGCACTTGTGTATAGGGATAGTGGGTGTGCAGTTCGCCCGATTCGGATAACACCGAATGAATTTAAAAAAGCATGACAGGATATTTGTCCATGTTTTTGCTAACTGTTAACTTAGAAATAGAGTCCGCGAAGCTTGACTGGTTTTGGTGTCAGATCGGGAAACCTTTCTAGGGCTGAGTACTCGATCGAGCCCGCTGCAACTTCCCCAGTCAAAACAAACAACCGCAACCGTAAAGTAAGAGGCTAAATATGTCAAAATATGACTCCCATCTCAGATGCTCCTTTTGCGGTAAGTCGCAGGAGTACGTCCGCAAGTTAATAGCTGGGCCCGGCGTCTACATTTGCGATGAATGCGTGGAATTGTGCAATGAAATTTTAGAGGAGGAGTTCTTTGACTCTAGCAAAACAATTGGTCAACAGATTCCCCAGTCAGAGGTGCGAGAGTCTCAGGGACAAGGATCGAAACGCCAGAGTCGATCGAGCAAATCGAAAATTGTTCTAGCTCAAATTCCCAAACCCACAGAAATTAAACAGCATTTAGACAACCACGTCATCGGCCAGCACTCAGCCAAAAAAGTCCTTTCTGTAGCAGTTTACAATCATTACAAGCGCTTGAGCGTAGACCAAGCCAAAGACAGCGGCAAGTCTTCCCCCGACAGCGATGTCGAACTGCAAAAATCCAACATCATGCTAGTCGGGCCGACAGGTTGCGGCAAAACCTTGTTAGCGCAAAGTTTGGCACAAATGCTCGAAGTTCCCTTTGCGGTAGCTGACGCGACGACGCTGACAGAAGCTGGATATGTCGGCGACGATGTAGAAAATATTTTGCTGCGGCTGTTGCAAATGTCAGATTTTGATGTGGAATCTGCACAGCGCGGGATTATTTATATTGATGAAATTGACAAGATTGCTCGCAAAAGCGAAAACACTTCGATCACGCGGGATGTATCGGGAGAAGGAGTGCAGCAAGCGCTACTAAAAATGTTGGAAGGAACGGTGGTTAATGTGCCTCCGCAAGGCGGTCGCAAACATCCTTACCAAGATTTTATTCAAGTTGACACGAGCAAGATTCTATTTATTTGTGGCGGTGCTTTTGTCGGTTTAGAAAAAATAGTAGAACAGCGTTTGGGTAAAAAATCTTTGGGCTTTATTCAGCCAACAGAAAGCGACAGCAACTCGACTTTGCCGGCAAAGGATAAGCGGGCGGCTGATATTTTGCAGCAGGTACAGCCGGATGATTTGGTTAAGTTTGGTTTGATTCCTGAGTTTGTCGGGCGGATTCCGGTGGTGACGGTGATTTCGCCGCTGGATGAGGCGGCTTTGATGCAGATTTTGACTGAGCCCCGGAATGCGCTGGTGAAGCAGTATCAGAAGCTGTTGAAGATGGATAGCGTGGAGTTGGAATTTGAGCCGGATGCGCTGCGGGCGATCGCCCAGGAAGCCTACCGACGCAAAACCGGCGCGAGAGCTCTCCGCAGCATTTTGGAGGAGTTAATGCTCGATGTGATGTACGAATTGCCTTCCCGCAAGGATGTGGCTCAGTGTACGATTACGAAGGAAATGGTCGAGAAGCGATCGACTGCCGAGTTGCTGTGGCATCCCGCATGGCGGCAACAGCACGAAACAGCTTAATTTGTAGTATGTAAGGTGCGCACCCTACAAGCCGTAAGGTGCGCATTGCGTGTGAAAATTTTGGGAGCTGTCGATCGGGTTACAGTAAAATAAAATGAGTTCTAATGAATCAGGTGTCGATGAGTCAGTAACTAATCAGTCAGCATTAGCCAAACTACTCTGTGGAAATGTCGTTCCTGATGGAGGTGAAATTGATGAGGTGCTAAGTCATTTATCCGCGTCAATTGATAATGTTGTTAAAGAGCTAGTAAGACTAGAATCCCTCAGTGATAACCAAATTTCATTATTTGCCCCATTTTTAGGTAGAAGTATACTGGAATTGGGATGTACCGCACTGATTGCGAGGCTCGATCCTTTTAGAGTCCTCCTACTTAGGGAATATCAAAGGCACTCCCATTATCAAATAGATAAGCCTAATAAGTCGTCTATACATTGGCAAGGTGATGTTTTAGCCAAAAAGGTCAATAATCTTTGGGAGGATAAGTCACTGGAAAACCCTACTAGAGCTTTGCTTGGAGATTATTATAAGACACTAATATGGTCTGCTAACTTTGATAAGCTGTTGGATGCAATCAGAGATGTCAGCGGGGATGAATGGATAGTCAATCTTAGAACAAAATCTTTTGAAAGATTCTATAATGAAACTTTAAATGATTTTTCAAGTCTCTACTCTGAACTTTCAAAAGGAATACATCACGAACTGGTGATTCCTTTAAGTTCAGCCTTGGATCGAGACACAACTCAACAACTGATAGAGAAAACAGTTCGTAATATCGCTACCCTTGGGTTATTTGTTTCTGTAGTCAGTCATGCAGTGAATAAACTCGATATTCAAGTAGCGATCACCGCTTATAAAGAAATTCAAGAAATGGGAGTTTTCTAATGGTTAATGCTATTTCTGAAAATTCATCACTGATCTTAGCCGCAGAAGATTGTTCGCCTGAAGAGTTTGAGAAACTGCATTATTTCTCAAAACAAGAGCAGCGCTTTATTTCAAATTTGATTGCTCATGGCCCAGTGTTATTAAAAGGGGCGCGTGGTAGTGGAAAAAGTGCGCTTATGATAGAAGCATCAAGAAGAATGTATCCTGAAAATAATTTAAGCTCTACATTTGGCATATACATCAGTCTTCGTCATCTTGAATTACTCAGAAGTGACGGTAAGAAGTATGAAATAATGTTATGTCAGCTAATAATTGATGCCGTAAATAAGACAGTTATTAAAGCAGGTAATCTCTTTGACTTTGAAGCTTTGCCAAACATCACATCACTTCAGAGAGAATTATCTAGTTTATCGAGTGCATCTGGGAAAAGGATAGTTATTTTATTTGATGACGCGGCTCACATTGGTCGGGAAGCTCCGCTGCATGAATTTTTCGATATATTTCGGACTTTATCGAGCAGTACAATATCATGTAAAGCTGCTATTTACCCGGGAGTTACTAATTTTGGAACAAGGTTTGATGTATATAATGATGCTACGGTGATCGATGTTTCAAGGAATGATGAACTAAAAGACTATAATACTAACTTTGCCGAGATAATTAGAAAAAGGTTTTATCAGCAGCTTCCTGAAGAGTCTTTCTCTGGTCAATTTGGTTTAGAAAATGTTGCGGGGTTTATGGGACGGGCTGTACTTGGAAACATGAGGGGATTTATATTTGCATGGAATAGTCTGTCGGAAAACTGTGGAGAACACAAGATTAGTTTAGCCCATATAACCAAGACACTGATAGACCTTGCAAGTAATTACTATTGGCCCTTGATTGAAGAGCTTAAGCCCAAACTTGGCATATATGCACCAATGCTCGATCCTGCAAGGGAGATTGCAGAATCAATATTTCAGCAGGCTGGTGAGCAAAATAAGCAGAATGTACTTATTTTAAGAGAAATTGCACAACGTCTATCAAAGCCGTTAGAACTACTTGAATATACTGGATTTATTTCAATTCGAGATGTTTCACGGGCAATGAAATCCAGGGGACGAGGAACAAGATATAGCTTGAATCTATGCACATTGTTGGAAAAAACTACGGGAGCTCGGGTCACTAATGAAATTTATACTAGGTGGTTAAATGAGCAAAATGAGAGAAATGAACCCTTAGAATTACACAAAACAAGTAAATTGTTTAAAATTCAATTGCCTGAATTACCTGAGCATGGTGAAATGCTAATATTAAATGAAGATATTAGCAAATTAAAAAAATCTCACGCATATCCTTATGGACTCACAGAGCGCAAAATTGATATATTGAAAGCTGCTGGATACCTCACGGTGTCTGAATTGGTAGAAGCCAGCGACGAGTCTTTGTTAAATCTTAAAGAGATAGGTATGGAAAACTTAAAGCGAATCCGCAGTACAGTTGCTCAAGCAATCTGGATGTAACTAAAAGCTAATACCAGTTCCCAAAAAATAGGTAACGCGGCCGCCCAAACTGTTGTATCCGAGTTCGCGGATTACTTGATAGCCATGGGTGGAAAAGTCGGGAAAAGCTTTGTTCATAAGGTTTGTAGTGAGGACTTCAGTCCGCAGAAATATCAGAGGACTAAAGTCCTTACTACGAACGGGGTTAATTTATGTGGTTAGATATTAAAACTTGCTGTTACCAAGATAACTTTTTTGGGAAAGGGCGGCAAGTGTGATAGGATTTGAATTCGCGATCGGTTCTAGCGGGGAGCAGCCGCCAGAGGAAACGGGGAAAGTTCGGTGCAAGTCCGGCGCTGTCCCGCAACTGTAATGAGGTTTGTAGTAAGGACTTCAGTCCTTTACCTCTCAAGTCAGAATGCCCGCCGATATCTAACTCACTTTTGAACGCATCTGCGAGGTACGGATGATGAATGGAACTAAACGAAACACGGTTGTACGCACAAAACACTGTCTTTTGGTTTGCACTGCTTGCGCTAGTGTTTGGAAAGATGGCAAGCGCGAAGGTAAAAGTGGTGGCCAACAATTTATGGAAGATTTATCTAAACTCGCTAAAGATTGGGAGTTGTCTGATGAGTTTGAGATTCAAGAAGTTGAGTGCATGAGTGCTTGCAGTCACTCTTGTGCGGTCTCTTTTGCTGCTGCTGGAAAGTATACTTATCTGTTTGGTGATTTGCCTCCAAATGAACCGGAAAGTGTCGAAGCTGTACTCGAATGCGCGGGTCAATACTATGCTAAACCGGATGGTTTGTTGCCTTGGTCTGAGCGTCCTCAAGCTCTGAAAAAAGGTGTGTTGGCTAAGATTCCACCACTGGGAAATTAGAGATAAGGAGCGAAAAATTGGCGTTGCTGAACTTGAGTATGAATTCACATTTTTTACCCTTGAGTAAAACATAGACTTTTTGGGTATAACTCAATTCATACTGTCAATCAGCAATGCGATTGTGTGCTTAGGTAAAGGTTCGTAGTGAGGACTTGAGTCCTCTGTTTTGATGAGGACTCAAGTCCTCACTACGAACCTGTCGTTGATGCTTGCATTCTCAACCAGCTAAATACTTGTTCGGCGGTGATATTCAAGGGAATGATTTCGGGTACGGGAACGACATCGCTACCTTCGCAGAATTGCGGTTGTTGATTGGGTAAAAATGCTAAAATCGATCGATCGCCTGGATCGACTAGCCATCCCAACTGACAGCCATGTTCGAGACAGTGAATAATTTTTTTAGTTACGCGGTTTGAGCTTTGTTCTGGCGATAGAATTTCGATCGCCCAATACGGTGCAATTAGCACATTGTCTACTAATTCGCCACTCTCATCAAATTGAATTTGTTCCCACAATAGTACAGAAATATCGGGAACAATCGAGCGCCCGCCAAACGTACACCGCAACTCTGGAAAAGCGTAAGCTATCTTGGGTTCCTCTACCACTTCATTAATGGTACGCAGGAATCGCCCCTGGAGACGAGAATGCTTTGTTTTAGGCATAGGTTTTTGGATGATTTCGCCCTCAATGTATTCGCTGGCTGGTTTAGTTTCTGGCAGTTTCAGAAATTCTTCAAGGGTAATGCGCTCAGTTGCGATCGTCATAAATAAATTCCTCCATGCTAGCGATCTTCAGTATAAGCGAAACAATATTTATCTGGGATACAACTGGTGTTAATTTGCCTAATTTTTGGGAACAATCTGCTGTTTAAATTCAAACACGTTAGGATTTTTGGGGTCATAAAAAGCCCGCAACCAATGCACGTTTGGAGAACCAAAAGTTTCAACTCTGGTAAAGTTTAGCAGTCTGGGGAGTTGAGTGTCATCGTCAAAACGAGGTAAAGGTTTGTCGATGCGGAAATAGTGAGTATCGCCATGCACGAATACGACTTGTCCGGGAAAATTGCGGGTTTCTGTTTCCAGAGTTGCGATAAAATCGTTGTAGCCGGTTATTCTTTTGTCGGTTCGATCGAGTTCAAAGCCCGGATTTGCTTGTGCAACTAATATGATTCCTTTGCTGTTGCTGCGTTTTGCTGAAGCAAAAGATTCTTTAATCCAGGCTAAATTAGCGAAATTGCGATCGGCATATTCTTTATCCTGTTCGGGAGTCCGGCCAAAATTGTTGTTGCTTCCCGGCATATTTATCGCCAAAAATGTTATCCCGTTATAAATCCAGCGGACATTTTCACGATATTTAGCAAACTGCGAATTTTCGCTTTGGCGGGTGAGAGTTAAGGTACGTTTCCCCAAACTTTGAGTGCCTTTGCTGAAGATTTCCCGCAGTTTAGCAAGTCTTTCTATGGGATTGTTGTAACTGGCGTTATTTGAACGGTGACAGTCAGTCCATTCGTTATCACCATAGGCGAGAATGAAGGGCATTTCAAATTTATTAAATAACTGCTGGCGGCTGACAAAAGTTGCATCATCGCAGACAGATCCACCGCTTTTGATATCGCCGTCGTGAATGACAAAGGCTGCGGGCGATCGATTGATATCTGCAATCAAATTCGGAAATTTTGCTTCTTGTTCTGCGCTGTAAGGCAAATCGCCAATTAAGGCAAATTCAAAAGGTCGATCGCTCGAACTCTGAGCGTAACTCAAAATACCAAAACCCGTAATTGAGAAGAAAACAATAAAGGCAATAATGAGATATTTTTTTGTCATTTATTTGGGTGTAACTAATCGAGTCATTATAAATTGCGTAATCCGAACAAAGAACCCGGGCTTTTTAAGGAAGATTGAGAGTTTTTAGCCAATATTTTTGTTGAAAAACTTAGTTTCCAGCCAACGGTGTGCAAGGCATAATGATGATATCATAGATGCCGATAAATCACTCTTAAAAGTTATGACTTTTCGTCGGTTGCTTTCGGTAATTGCCGTGTTTTCGATCGCAAGCTGCGACATCCAAACGCCAAAAACCAACACACAGCGTACAGAAAGCCGTAGCTTGCGGGGCGGGACGCCATCGCCAATTGCAACACCTGCACCGGCTAAACCCAAGTCTGAGATTAAAGAAGCGCAACTAATTGCTGTCGGCGATATCATGATGCACATTACTCAAACAATCTCGGGCTACGATGCAAAAAAGCAAACATACAATTTTGACAGCTTCTTCGCACCAGTTAAAAGTATCCTGTCAAAGGGCGATTGGGTAACGGGAAACCTGGAAACACCTTTAGCGGGCGAAGATGCGGGCGGATATACGGGATATCCGCTATTTAACGCACCAGTGCAATTACTGGATGCTGCGAAAAAAGCTGGATTTAATATCTTGACAACCGCGAATAATCATGCTTTGGATCGGGGAGAAATAGGGGTAATTAGGACGATCGCAAATTTGGGCGATCGCAAAATTGCATCAACAGGGACAGCCAAGTCTAAAGCAGCGGGCGATAGGATTTTGATCGTCACCAAAAACAACATATCGCTAGCCATGCTAGCCTACAGCTACGGCACAAACGGCATCCCGATACCCAAAGGCAAAGATTACCTAGTTTCGCTAATCGACGAAAAACAGATAATCAAAGACATCGCCAAAGCCCGAAAAAAAGGAGCAGATGCGATCGCAATTTCCCTGCATTTTGGCGACGAATATCAGCGACAGCCAAACACCCAACAAAAACAATTAGTTGAAAACATTTTAAAAGCTGGTGCAGACATCATTCTCGGCAGTCATCCCCACGTCGTCCAGCCTTACAAAATATTTAAATTCAAAGGAAAGAATGGGAAAACCAGAAAGGCCGTAGCAATTTATTCAATGGGAAACTTCATCTCGGGGCAGACCCAAGATTATACAGACTTAGGCGTAATTGTGCAAATAAATATCCGCAAGAAATTTCCCGAAAAAACCACAGAAATTATCAGCATTAAAACAATTCCGACTTGGGTACACCGCTATACTTTAAACAATAAAACTAACTATCGCGTTTTGCCGTTAGAAACAACTGTTACCCAGAAAAAAGATGCGCTGCTAGCAACTTCGCAGTATCCAGTTTTAAAAGGATATTTACAAGAGATGAACAATCATCTTAACTCATTGAATAAAAAAGATAAGACGGCGGTTAAAACCGCGCCTACACAAACAAATTCCGCCTCCGCGGAATGAAGAAAATAACGCGACAATATTTCGTTGTTACCCGCAGATTCAGAAAAACCTGGTTTCTTGATTGCGGTAGCCGAGAAACCGGGTTTTTTTCGACAATATTTCGTTGTCACCCGCAAATTTATAAAAAACCCGGTTTCTTTAGTCGGAGTGCGTAAGTTGTGATTTTCACTTCAACTGCTGAATTAGCCAATCAATCGCCCCCGACACATCAGCAACCCGCTCAACATTGGGAATCGGAGTCCGCTGCACCATTACAACAGGAATATTCAACTCCCTAGCGGCGATAATTTTCGGATATGTCGCAGCACCACCGCTGTTTTTACTAACAATTGTATCAATCTGATATTGCAAGAGCAATTGCCGCTCGTCTCCCAATGAAAAAGGCCCCCTTGCTAATAATAATTCACCATGAGGAACAAGAGTATTTTGTGCCGGAGGATCGATCGCCCGCATCAAACACCAAACATCCTCCAAACCCGCAAACTCCGCCAATTCCTGCCTCCCAATGGTGAGAAACACCCGCCGAGAATGCCCTGACAAAGCCCTTGCAGCCTCCGAGTGGCTGGCGACTTCAATCCAGCGATCGCCCTCCACGGCCTCCCACGCAGGGCGCACCAGCATCAAATGAGGGACATGACACTCAGCCGCAGCCACCGCAGCATTGGCTGAAATCTGCGCTGCAAACGGATGAGTCGCATCAATTAAAAAGTCGATCGGGCTACAACGCAAAAACTCAGCCAGCCCAGCCGCCCCACCAAACCCCCCAATCCGCACCGTACCCGTTTTTGGGGTCAAAGGCTGTTTAGTCCGCCCTGCAAGCGAAGATATCACCTCGATATCAGCAATTTGAGCAGCTCTGGCAGCTACTTCAATAGCATCACCCGTTCCGCCCAAAATTAATAAGCGTTTTTTCATAAAATTACTTTTAACTGATAAGATTTAACCAACGACCGCAATTTAGGTTAATAATATATTTAAGCTGTTCTGTATTTAAATTGTTCTGTGTCAAAAACAAATCAAAGTCTTGTGGGATGGGCTTCTAGCCCGTCCCAAATACTCAATTTAAATACGCAACAGCTTAGTAAAGTTTCAACTGCCACCAAAGATGATTCGCTCACTTTTCACATTTTTTACAGTATTAATTGTAACCGGGTTAGTTTGGTTGGGAAATATCGCGCCCGCCGCCGCACAACTACAAGCAACAGAGCTCACCCCTCAGCAGCAGGAATTAGGAGAACTTGTTCAGAAAGCTTTTGAGGCTACAAACGAAGGCAAATTTCCCGCCGCAGAAACTTTGTGGACAGAAATTATTGACAAATTTCCCTCACAAGCCGCCGCTTGGAGTAACCGAGGCAATTCGAGAGTCAGCCAAAACAAACTACAATTAGCAATTGCTGACTACGAAAAGGCGATCGAACTAGCTCCGAATGCTCCCGATCCCTACCTAAATCGCGGCACAGCCTTAGAAGGTTTAGGACGCTGGGAAGAAGCGATCGCCGACTACAATCATGTGCTAGAATTAGACCCGAAAGATCCAGCCGCCTACAACAACCGAGGTAACGCCGAAGCAGGTTTAGGACAATGGGAAATAGCAATTAAAGACTACAGCAAAGCTTTTGAATTGGCGCCCGAATACGCCTTTGCTCGTGCCAATCACGCCCTCGCACTTTATCAAAACGGGCAAACCAAAGAAGCAATTCGCAACATGAAAAACATTGTCCGCAGATATCCCCAATTTGCGGATATGAGAGCAGCCCTCAGCGCCTGTCTTTGGGAGGCTGGACAGCGCGGTGAAGCTGAGAGCAATTGGGTGGCCGCAGTCGGTCTCGATTCCCGCTACAAAGACCTCGATTGGGTGGCAAAAACCCGCCGCTGGCCGCCAGTTGTAGTTAGCGCTTTAGACAAATTCTTGAACTTGAAATAAGATTAGACGGCGGTTCATTAGACGGCGGTTGATTAGACGGCGGTTGATTAGACGGCGGTTGAAACCGCGTCTACACAAACCAAACCCGCCTCCGCGGGTTGAAGATTATACGGCGGTTGAAACCGCGTCTACATAAACCAAACCTGCCGACGCAGGTTGAAGATAAAACGGCGGTTGAAACCGCGTCTACACAAACCAAACCCGCCTCCGCGGGTTGAAGATTAAACGGCGGTTGAAACCGCGTCTACACAAACCAAACCTGCCTCCGCAGGTTGAAGATAAAACGGTTAAAATTATGTTATTTTCTTGAGTCCGCGGAGGCGGACATCGTTTGTGTAGACGCGGTTTCAACCGCCGTCTGAGCGGACATCGTTGGTGTAGACGCGGTTTCAACCGCCCTCTTTCTTAAGTCTGCGGAGGCAGACATTGTTGGTGTAGACGCGGTTTCAACCGCCGTCTAATTCTCCAATGTACCGACGCGGTTTCAACCGCCGTATAATTCTCCAATTCGTGCAGCATTCAACTCCTCGATATTCCTAAAAATCTCCGCAGCACCAGCTTTTTTCAGCCCCGCAGCATACGCTTCACAGCGAACAGAATCATCCAAAACGTGAGGTGGCAAAATTCCTGCACCCAGCCAAATCCGATTCGGTTGCAATTCCCGCGCCTTCACCACGGTGTAAATATCGGCAACTGTATCTCCCGCATAAATCACGGGCAAATTGCTTTCTAAACCGTGCCGATTTTCCAACTGTTCAATTGTCGAGAAAAGTCCAGTCGGATCTGGTTTTCCCGGTGCATCTTCCATCGCGACTAACACGGGGGAATTTAAGCCGAGTTTCCCTTCCAAAACATAAGCTGCTTCATCGTGCATCGCGCCACTAAAAAATCCCCAAGCAACGCCTCCAATTGTTAGATTTTCCAGGTAAGCTGGATTTAACAGCAGCGGTTCGTCACAAATGTAACCAGTCCAATTTTTATCGTCATTCCCGCGATAGCGACTTTGGAAAAAAGCGACTAATTCGTCATATTTGAAATCGAGTTGATTTCGCGATCGCCCAATTCCATCAAAATAACGGCAAACTAACTCCAAAGACGCTTCCCAGTCATTATTCCACACACCCTCAGACTTCAGAGAGTCGATATCGATCGAATTCGGGCGAAAAGCACCAGCCGTGAAATGTTCTACCGCATCTGCGATCGCCCTTCGGTAGGAACCGGACACATCCCGCACCACACCATCAATGTCAAAAACTAAAATAAATCTGCTCATAACTTAATTATCCCTGTAGCTGGGGCGAGTGAGTGGACAAATTTTATTGGTTTCGGGCCCCTAAGCAGCGGGAAACCCAGCCCTTCGACAAAACTTTTAATCGCCGATGAGCCATTATTGAACAGAATGTGCTACGCTTAGCGATTGTAGAAATTTTTAATAAGTTCGATCGGAACCCTGGAGGTTTGCTTGTCCAAGTTCATCTTAAAAGTTCTCTGGCTAGAAGAGAATGTTGCCCTCGCCGTTGACCAAGTTGTCGGTAAAGGAACTAGCCCGCTGACAGCTTATTTTTTCTGGCCGCGCAAGGATGCGTGGGAAGAACTCAAAAACGAACTCGAAGCCAAACACTGGATTGCTGACAACGATCGCGTCGAAGTCCTCAACCAAGCTACAGAAGTAATCAACTACTGGCAAGAAGAAGGCAGACGGCGCCCGATGACTGAAGCTCAGTCAAAGTTCCCTGAAGTGACTTTTACCGGCAGCAACTAAGCCTAGCTTTCAGTTGCTACCCAGATAAATTGCCTGTGATGGCTAACAGGAGAACGAGAGAGGGGGAGAAGGCGAGAGGATTTGCTTTTTCCACCTCGTCCTGAAAAATACACTTTAAATGCGCTACAGCCGATCGAGGTATTGCCCTTTTCAAGGGCGGTGAGGTATGTCAGGTAATGGGTAATGGGTAATGGGTAATTGGTAATGGGTAATTGGTAATTAGTAATCACTTGAGTGCACTAACTTAAGAAGCGCTATATTAACTCGAATTTTCAGACATAATCGGGTTCTGAGCCTGGTAGATTTGAGATGAGAGATTTAAGATTTATCTAAAACAAAGCTCTAAGTAGATAAGGGCAAAAACATCGTATCTACAAGATACTATTGTTTTTTACTAACAACTGACAACTAACAACTGACAACTGGCAACTGTCAACTGTCAACTGTCAACTGTCAACTGTCAACTGACTTCTTCCCGGAACTTATGGGCGCCGAAAGCACGATCGACCAAACCGAACAAATGCCGCTGGTAGTCAATCCCGACATTCTCCAGCAAGCCATCCTCTACAAAATTAACACTCGCGTCACCGCACGCGGAGAATTAGTTTTCCCCTGCGTACCGGGAATGGTAAACCACTATCTCAAGTCAATCGAAAAGCTATTTAGCACCCTCGACAGACCCCTCCCAGAAGACCGTAAAGAGGAACTCAGAAAGCTTTTAGCGACTAAATTAGAACAGGGCTACCGCACTTCAACAGCATCGATGATGATTCTGCAATACGAATCAGTGCAGCCGCCACAAACCGGTTTAGCTTGCAAAGTAATTGTCACTACTTCAACAGTAGGAGAACAATATAAAAGCTGGGTTGACACCAGAGAACCGCCTCTATTTGGTTCCCATCCCGATGCAAAATTGATGGCAACGGCTGCTAAATTGGGAAATCCCGATCGCATCCGCATCTTAGACGTGGGGGCCGGTACCGGGCGCAATACCTTACCGCTGGCGAGATTGGGCTATTCTGTAGATGCGATCGAGCTAACCCCAGCTTTTGCAGAACAATTGCAAACAGCCGCCACGGCCGAAAACCTTCCCGTCACAGTAACAGAAGGCGACGTGCTCGATCCCTTAATGCGGATGAAACCAGCCCGCTACCAACTTGCAGTTGCCGCCGAAGTCATCTCACATTTTCGAGACATCGATCAAGTACGGCTTTTCCTTGCCAAAATGTGCGATTTCCTCTGTCCCGGAGGCGTGTTGCTCTTCAGCACATTCTTAACCGTCGGCGACTACCAGCCAGACGCCCTCGTGCGACAAGTTGCACAACTTTCCTGGTCTACTTTATTCACGCCCCAAGAGCTCGCCGCCGCCATGGAAGGCTTACCCTTAGTCCAAATATCCGACGAATTGGTGTGGGAATACGAACGCCACCACCTGCCAAAAGAAGCCTGGCCGCCAACGCCTTGGTTCCCGAGTTGGGCCACAGGTAGAGATGTCTTCCCGATGGCAAATGGACGGCCGCCCATGGAATTGCGCTGGATTTTGTGCCGCCGCAGCTAATACCATTTTCGATCTGAGGTACGTTGTTGCGCTTGAGCGCTCTTTATAATCTTAGGAAAGAGCGCTTTCATTGCAACAACGTACCTTGATTTAATGGTATTTCTTCTGTAAAACCTAGATCCACCCGGAGCGCTGAAGCGCAACTACATACCTTCGGAGCGCTGAAGCGCAACTACGTACCTTCGGAGCGCTGAAGCGCAACTACGTACCTTTTTTTATTGTGATTGTTCCGTCTTGGACTGATTTATAAGCTGCCCCAGCAATCAAAACCTTTGAGATAGGCTGATAGTTCCATCAAGTCTTTTTATTTTCACAGCATAAAGCCGACTTATTGTCAAATGTTACGGAGCCGACACACAAAAATTTACAAATATATATATTAAAATGTAAACATAGCGAAGTAAAATCGCCCGTGGGTGAGAAACCCGGTTGCTGATTAGATCCTATCTTGGCAAACCTGTGATTGCTTGCGATAAATTGGGTCGATCTGGCGTTGAAATTACGTAAAATTCGATACGCTATCTAAAATCGGTGCAACTATACTTAACAATGAATCAACAAAACCTATTCCTCCAGATAGACGACGCTTTAGGGGAAGAGGATTAAACCATAGATTAGCTCGCTAATTGGCGAAGCTCCTGAGACACAAATATGCTTTTAACACGTCCACTACAAGCGTTTGGAGCAATCTTCGGGCACAAACCTTTCACAAAAAGATCGATCGAGCAAAAAAACAGTAAAAATTATTTAGAGGGGAATAGTTATCCCGCTCCAAACCAACAACTAGACTGGTATATCATCCAACTGGAAACGCTGATGAGTAACGCAAAATCTAACTGCACCGATGGAGAGATTGCCGCTTGGCTGCGGGGATTGCTGACAATTGCTTGGGCTGACGGCAACTTTGACGAAAACGAGCAAAAAATGATTGCTAGCCTGACTCAGGATGAACTAAATCCGGTATCTTTTGAGACCGGTTTTGAACCGATTACCGCAGAGGAACTAGCTGCTGTATTCGGGACAGGTACCGCCAACGGGGAGAATTTTTTGAGAACAGCAGTCATGGTAGCCTTAGCAGACGGTACTTACTCTCTGAGCGAAGACGAGGTACTTTACAAGTTTTGCACAGCTTTGGGTCATAACGTGGAGGCGATCGAATCTCTGCGACACACGATCGAAGACAGCAGCGCGCAGCCGCAGGAATCAAGCAGCCAAACAGCCGTTGATTATGCAGCAACACCGCTTTCTGGGCGGCCTCAACCTCAGCAGAAAAATGTCCTGACACCCGTGAAAGACTGGCTTGACGGCTGGGAAGTTCACGATCCGAGAGTGGCACGTTTTGTCTGCAAAATGATTCCACCGCAGTGTCCGTTTGAGCGAGATGTCGTATTATTCGGCCGCAAAATCGTCCACATTCCACCGATGTGCAAGCTTAACCCGCTGTACGAACAATTGGTGGGGATGCGCTTTCGAGCTCTCTGCTATTTGGCAGATGATTGCAAGGAAGATGTATCGTCATATTGTTAGGGGAATTGGGCATTGGGCATTGGGAATGGGGAATGGGGAATGGGGAATTGGTAATTGGTCAATTTTGTGAGATTTTCGATTAATGACTGTATGCTATGAACCAATGACTCCTAATTAGTTGAGTAGGATGGTGAATTTCTGTTTTGTAAAAAGCATTTTTTCTTTGAGTGCTGTCCCTGCTCGCGTGATTATATAAGCACTAGAACGGGGACAGCACTACATACAAAAGTAAAACACATCCTACTCCCTACTCGGGAGTAGGATGTGTAATTCACACCAAAAGATAAACATTTTACTTGGATCTGGTATCATAACTAATGACTACTGACTAATGACTACTGACTACTGACTATTGACCAATAATTATTGATTAAATTATGCAATTTATCGATCGCGCAGATGTTCAAGTCGCAGCCGGCAAAGGCGGCGACGGTATGGTAGCTTTTCGCAGAGAAAAGTATATACCGGCGGGCGGGCCAAGCGGCGGCACCGGCGGGCGGGGCGGTTCTGTGTTTATGGTGGCGGTGGAAAGCCTGCAAACGCTGCTGGATTTCCAGTACAACCGGATTTTTAAAGGCGAAAACGGGAAGAAGGGCGCGCCGAAGAATATGACTGGTGCTTCAGGAGCCGATCGCACGATCGAAGTTCCCTGCGGTACAGTAGTTTACGATGCGGAAACTCAGGCAATTTTAGCAGATTTGGTGACGCCCGGACAGACTTTTTGTGTTGCCAAAGGTGGTAAAGGCGGTTTAGGAAATAAGTGTTTTCTGACAAATTCTAACCGCGCTCCAGATTATGCGCTACCGGGAAAAGAAGGAGAACACAAGTTTTTGCGCTTGGAATTGAAGCTGTTAGCTGAAGTTGGAATTATTGGTTTGCCGAATGCTGGCAAATCGACACTAATTTCTGCTTTGTCGGCGGCGCGTCCAAAGATTGCAGATTATCCGTTTACAACTTTAATTCCGAATTTGGGCGTAGTCAAAAAACCAACCGGCGACGGTACTGTTTTTGCTGATATTCCAGGATTAATTGCCGGGGCTCACGAGGGCGCGGGTTTGGGTTATGAGTTTTTGCGGCACATTGAACGGACTCGGTTGTTGCTGCATTTGGTGGATATTACTGATGAAGATCCGATCGCAGATTACGTCACAATTCAAGAAGAATTGAAAGCTTACGGGCGAGGTTTGGGCGATCGGCCGCAGATTTTGGCTTTTAATAAGGTAGATGCGATCGATCTTGAGGATGAGGAAATTGGAAATGCGATCGCGCGATTGCAGGAAATCAGCGGTGCTCCGGTGTTGATGATTTCGGCTGTGAGTCGAGTTGGGTTGGATGAGTTGATGCACCAAGTTTGGCTGAAACTCGATGAGATGAATGAGGTTGAAGCGGAGGCGCTGTCAGCAGTCGGAGTCTTGTAGCCCTTATTTCCTGACATAGGGATTGAAACCGTTATCTGTGAAGATTGACACAATCAAAAACAGCAAAAAAACCAAAATTCCCGATCGGGGATTTTGCATTATTTTTGGCAATTGATATCAGAAACCAGTTGTATTAATCTTTGCATAATTCCCAGAAACCGGGTTTCTTCCGAAATCTCTGGCCACCAACCTAGGTTATCTGAGAAACCCGGTTTCTTAATCTTTGCATAATTCCCAGAAACCGGGTTTCTTAACTAAATGAACGCGATTATGGCTTGACAACAATAATTCCCTTACCTGGGCCCGAGAAAATTTCAACGTGAGCGACTCGCCCAGTCCCAGAATAAAATCTGACTTCGGCTTTCGCTTCAGAAGGCATTGATTTCCAACCACCATTAGAGGCAACTAGAATAGTTTTTAATCCATCATTCCAGTCAATTATAATTTGGTTGGGACTCTGCTTGATCGAACAGCCTATTGTTTGAGCCTGCGTTTGATTCTGTCCGTAAAAACTGCATTTGGAGCTATAATTTTCACCAGAATTTCTCGTCTGGGCTTGAGTATTGGTACTGAAAGCTATTGTCGAACCTAGTAGCAAATTAGCCACTAAAAATGTTTTATAAAATAAAGATAACTTAAGTTTCATAGTTGGGCGCTCCAGATACAAAAATGCGGTATTCGTTCAAAATTCAGACAGTGAAATTGCAACCAGGATAAAAATTCAACAAACCTTGTTAACTCTCAAATCTTCTTAATGTCCTCCCAACACCAGAATACAACCAACATTAGCCGATCGCACATTCCACTCAAACTCAACAATACAAACAATCGCAGCAACCATAATATCGGATAATTGGGAAGCAATTAACCTCCGCCACCAGCATGAGTATTGACCAACTAAACACAGACTACAGCATCGCCGGCCACCTCACCTTCGCCAGCGGAAACGGCGGTTTCCCGATGATTCACATCGACAACGGCCAAGCCAAAGCCTTGATATCTGTGTATTCCGGCCAAGTGCTCTCCTTCCAACCAGCCACCGAAACCGCAGATTTGATGTTCCTCAGCGACAAAGCCTACTACGCCGAAGGGAAAGCCATCAAAGGCGGTGTACCCATCTGTTGGCCTTGGTTTGGCCCAGATCCCGAAGGCTTGGGCCGCCCAGCCCACGGGTTTGTCCGCAATCGCCTGTGGAATGTCGTCAACACCGGTACAACTCCAGACGGCGCAACTACAGTCACCCTAGGCCTCAAGGATACCGAGGAAACTAGAGCAATTTGGCCCCAAGCTTTTGAACTGGCGATCGCAATTACCGTCGGCACCACTCTCACAGTAGAATTAATCACCCGCAATCTCGGCGACAAAGCATTTCCCCTCACCCAAGCCTTCCACACCTATTTCCTAGTCGGCGACATCAACCGCGTGCAGGTGTTGGGTTTAGAAAACAGCCAATATCTTGATAAAGTTGACGGTGGAGTCGAAAAAACTCAAGTAGGTGCAGTCGTAGCTGTCGGTGAGGTCGATCGAATTTATCTCGATGTCACCAACGAATTCGTCATAGACGATACCGCCCTCAATCGTCGGATTCGGATTAAATCATCTGGCAGTAAATCCGCCGTTGTGTGGAATCCCTGGGTGACAATTTCTAAAAACATGGCCGACCTTGATGATAGCGATTATCAGCGCTTAATCTGCGTAGAAACGACCAATGCGGCGACGGATATTGTCGAAGTCCCCGCGAAAGGCGAGTTCCGATTGGCGGCAGTTTATAGTGTTGAGCGCGATTAAGAAATGAGAGATTAATCTCAGCGGTGATAGGGCTATAATTTTCATGATTGGATTGAAAAACTCTGTCACCGTAATGCCTAAGTCTTACCCTCAGAGATATTGCTATAATGAGATATCAAGATAAGTTATGGAAAAATCAACAGCTAATATCGTTTAAGCTTGGATCGGAATGATTTAACCGCAGAGAGCGCAGAGAACACAGAGTCAGAAAAGAGAGAGATGAATAATTCTAATACCAATGAATTTGATATAATATCCGAATATACTGAGTGGCAAAGTACCGAGTGGCAAGACTATTCATTAACGCAACTTTTCTACGAAGATGATGAAATTGAATATTCCTTGGAAGATGCTCAAGAAATCTATCAAATTAATCAATTTAAATCTACATAATGGATACAAATAAAAGACCATTCTTTGTCGTAAAATAAACCTCAAAGAACAAAAAAGTGATTTTTCTTATTGGCAAACTCAATCTTATCAAGCCAGACTTAAGGCATTAGAAGAAATTCGTCATAGTTATCACCAATGGAAATACAAAAATACTGAATCAAGACTTCAAAGAGTTTATACAATTTCTCAACGATAATCATTAATTACTATGGCAAAAGACATATTTCATAACACCGTCAAAATCGCTCTTCAAAAAGAAGGTTGGCAAATCACCCACGATCCTTATCAACTGCGCTATGGTATAGCTGATATCTACATTGACTTAGCTGCCGAATCAGCGATCGCAGCCGAAAAAGAAGGCAGTCAAATCGCAGTAGAAGTAAAAAGCTTTATTAGTGGCTCTAACATTTCAGCATTTCACACGGCTCTTGGTCAATTTCTAAACTACCGAATTGCCATAGAAGTTTCTGATGAACCAGGGCGTATTTTGTATCTAGCAGTACCTAGAGATGCTTATCAAACCTTTTTACGTTTTGAACCAGCAAAAACAGTCATTCAGCGATATCAGGTTCGGTTAATTGTTTATAATCCAAATAGTGAGGCTATTGAACAATGGATAGAATAAATGAGTATCGCCAAATTGTTTGTCAATTTCTCGAAGACTTCGCCAAAGACGACACCCAAGCTCAGTTAATTTTTGACCATTCACGCGATCGCTATTTGGTGATACATCATAGTTGGCGCGATGAATATCGCATATATGGTTGCGCCATGCACTTAGATATCATCGAGGGCCAAGTTTGGATTCAGCAAAATAGCACCGAAGTCTTCATCGATCAAGAGCTAATTCAGCGCGGTGTCTGTAACAAAGATATCATTTTGGGATTTCGCTCACCCACAATCCGCAAACATCTTGCAGCTATCCTAGACAGTCAAGAAAGTGATACAGTTTGACAAGGCTTTTAACAATGGGCAATTGATAATTGGATCGAAAGCGGGTTTAACTCCCTCACCTATAATATGGATTGTTTGAGGGTAGGGTTTGAATCTCCATCAAAAAAATTCACTGTCAACTGTCAACTGTCAACTGTCAACTGCTATACTTACCATCAATGATTATGCAAAACTATAACTGGAAAAAACTCCAAAATGGCTCAGATATTCGCGGTATCGCCCTCGAAGGGGTTCCCGATGAAAAAGTTAACCTCACTCCCGAAATTGCGACAATTTTAGGTCAATCCTTTGTCAGTTGGCTGGTGCAAAAAGTCAATAAACCTGCGGAAAAGTTGATAATTGCGATCGGGCGTGACAGTCGCCTATCCGGGCCAACTTTAATGCAAGCAGTCATGGATGGTATCGCCTCAGTTGGTTGTACAGTATATGATTTTGAAATGGCATCAACTCCCGCCATGTTTATGAGTACAATCACTCCAGGTTTTGAGTGCGACGGCGCGATTATGCTGACTGCTAGCCATTTACCTTTTAATCGCAACGGCTTAAAGTTTTTCACCGCTAAGGGTGGATTACAAAAAAAAGATATTACCGATATCTTAACATTTGCCGAAACCAATGAGTTTAAAAAAGCTGCCGTTTTCGGTACTATTACCAAGCATGATTTTATCTCAGTTTATGGCAACCAATTTGTCGAAAAGATTAGGGAATCAGTCAATCATCCCGATAATTTTGAGCAGCCGCTGACAGGCTTGAAAATTGTTGTGGATGCGGGGAATGGTGCGGGCGGATTTTATGTGGATAAAGTCTTAAAGCCTTTAGGTGCAGACACTACCGGCAGTCAATTTTTAGAACCGGATGGTACATTCCCAAATCACGTGCCGAATCCCGAAGATAAACAGGCAATGCAGTCAATTTGTCAAGCGGTAATTGCCAATCAAGCTGATTTTGGGATTATTTTTGATACGGATGTCGATCGCAGTGCGGCTGTGGATCAATTTGGCAAGGAACTGAATCGCAATCGGTTAATCGCGTTGATTTCGGCGATCGTCCTACAAGAGCACCCAGGCTCTACCGTCGTTACGGATTCTATCACATCCGATGGTTTAACGCAATTCATCGAACAGGATTTAAAAGGAATTCACCATCGCTTTAAACGCGGTTACAAAAATGTGATTGACGAGTCGATTCGCCTCAATGCAGCGGGACAGGAATCATGGCTGGCGATTGAAACTTCTGGACATGGCGCTTTGAAGGAAAATTACTTTCTGGATGATGGCGCTTACTTGGTGAGCAAATTATTGATAGAGTTGGCTAAATCCAAATTAGCTAATCAATCTTTGCCGGATTTAATTGCGAATTTACAAGAACCTGAAGAAAGTGCAGAGTTTCGGATTAAAATTGGTGTGGATGATTTCAAAGCTCAGGGAAATTTGGTAATTGAGCAACTGCAAGAATTTGTCTCAACCCAAGCCGACTGGGGAATTGTACCCAATAATTACGAAGGTTTGCGAGTTTCCTGCACGTCAGCTAGCGAATCGGGCTGGTTTCTGCTACGCTTGTCACTGCACGATCCGGTGATGCCTTTGAATGTTGAGTCGAATGTTAAGGGTGGTGTTGCTCAAATAGTCGATCGCCTTTTAGCTTTTTTCCAAACAACAGAATCTCTTGATTTGTCGGCACTATCGAGTAGATAAAGAAGACGGCGGTTGAAACCGCCAGAAAGATAAAGAAGACGGCGGTTGAAACCGCCAGAAAGATAAAGAAGACGGCGGTTGAAACCGCGTCTACACAAGCAAAGTCCGCCTCCGCGGACTGAAGAAAATAACTGAAGAAAATAACGCAATTTTCACCGTCAATTCTTCAACCTGCGGAGGCACGTGCAAGTTTGTATAGACGCGGTTTCAACCGCCGAGTTTTCTATTAATAAACCAAACCCAAGGAGGGATTTTATCATGTGGCTTTTAATCATTAAATGTTCTGCGGAAAGCTGGACTCTCAATTCCAAAGCTTTCAAAGTCATTGCTGACAAATATCCGGCTACGCCTCTTTCTTCCAAAAAGATGAAAGGCGACGGTGAACGCATCATGGAATATAAACTGGAAAATGTCAATGATGTAGAGGATTTTATGGAAGAATGCTTGACTTTAGAGGGTTTTACCGCCACTTTTGAATCTCTGTAAATCTCAAATCAAAAAGGTACGTAGTTGCGCTTCAGCGCTCTTTCATAGATTAGGATGAAAGAGCGCTAAAGCGCAACAACATACCTCAAATCAAAAAGGTACGTAGTTGCGCTTCAGCGCTCTTTCTTATATTAGGATGAAAGAGCG
>NZ_JAEQDE010000047.1:0-41126 GCF_020737865.1 Microcoleus sp. PH2017_35_SFW_U_B | reverse complement strand
GAGCGCTAAAGCGCAACAACATACCTCAAATCAAAAAGGTACGTTGTTGCGCTTCAGCGCTCTTTCTTATATTAGGATGAAAGAGCGCTAAAGCGCAACTACATACCTAGAAGAGTCCTGGTGTTTCTAAAATCGGCTTGAGCTACGAATGCGTCCGTTGTAATTAACTGTGATTCTGCCATGTTGGGAAACAGTCACAACTGTCTCTACCGTATAGACAGACGAACCGGGTTTGTAACCTTGAAAAGTAAATGTCCAAGTACCATCACCATTGTCAACAAAAGGCGATTCGGCTGATGCGCCGTGCATCGATGCTTCGGCTCGATATTCGCCCAAACCGCCGTTAGCATTCTCTGCTGCTTGACGGGCTAAATTTTTGGCTCGATTCAGTTCAATGTTATTGGAAATAACTGTAATATCCGTGAATTCACTTTGAGAAGAGCGAAGGGGATTGCTGAAGGCGGGGGAGACTCCCACGGCTAAGGTTGAGAGTGCTAGCAAACAAGCAAGTCGGGTGGTTAGTTTCATAATACAAACTCATTTATAGTTTGTAAACTCTACGGGACTTGCGCTAACTGGCCCGGAATAGAGAAGACGGCGAATTCCATTCGCCCGATTTTCTTCAACCCGCGGAGGCGGGTTTTGTTTGTGTAGACGCGAATGACCTTCGCCCGGTTTTCCTTAAACATATTTTAGGGTGAATCAATTAATTTTTAATTTTCACTTTGGACTCGGCGGGTGTTTCCCCGTCGTTTAAATAGCGGTAACTCATCTTAGAAATATCCCGAATCAATGTTTGAGCTGGCTTCTCGGTTTCCGGCGGATGCTTCACCATCACCGCTACTAAATAACGCTTGCCGTTTGGCAAATCTACCATCCCCGCATCGGCTAGCATTGTATTAATGTTGCCGGTTTTGTGAGCAATCACTGCTCCTTCGCCCAAGCCTCTCGGTAGCAAAGAATCGTTTTTAGTTTGCCGCATGATTTGCAAAATACGATCGCGCGATTTGACAGAAACCAAATTTCCGCGATCGACTTGAGCTATAATATTTATCAAATCCTTCGGGCTGCTAGTATTCGTTCCCTCCAAATCTGGCAACTTATTGTGCAGCACCGTCGCCCTCAATCCCCAGTTGGCAAATTGCTGATTTAAAACCTCCGCACCTCCCAGCAACTCAACCATCATATTTGTCGCGGTATTGTCGCTGACAACAATCATCTTTTTCGCAACTTCCAAAGCCGAATATTTTTCACCCGGTGCGTCGTCTTGCATATCCCCAGAACCGCCGACAATGTGTTCCGGTTTCAGCGTCAGCACTTGATCTAACTGGATTTTGCCTTCATCTACTGCTTGGAAAAAAGCTACTAAAATTGGCACTTTTATCGTGCTCGCTGAAGCAAAAGGAGCATCGCCGTTAAAATTTACATAGCTTCCTGTATCTAAATCAACTAGAAATATTCCCGCTGTCAAAGTGGCATTTTCCGTTGCTATCACCTGAACTTCTGTTTTCAAAGCTGCTATTTCTTGATTCAATTGCAATGCTTCTGGGGTGGCTGGTGCAGCAACTGCGCTATCGGCTGGGTTTTTCTGGCCTGCGGGGGTTTCCTGTGTCGTTACGCCCGATCGACTCACAGCATTCACCACTGACAGCAGCGTACCGCAAATCACCGCCATCCCAACTCCCAAAATCAGCAACCGAGTAGCATATACCAACGGTGGCACGTTCCCAGTTGCAGAGCGTTTGCCCGGTCTCTGATTCGCTTGCGGGCGCGGTTTCGGCACGGGGGCTTTTTTGACCTTGGGGGCTGTTACCGGGTCTGGAATGCTCTCTGGTGGTGCGCTGGCTCGACTTTTACGGGCTGGGGGGGGAGTTGTCGTTTCGGGTTCGCTGATGGGATTGCTGGCCCGAGTGCTGACAGGGGAATTTGGTTCGGGAAAAGCGAACATATCGACAGCAGCGAGGCCTTTTTTGCGAGGTTGGCGGCTCTTCGCCTCCCCAATTTTGGTGGTTTTAGCGGTTTTGGGTTTTCTGGGATTAATTGCTGATTGGGGATTGGACAAAAAGTCCTGCGCGCTCAATTCTTCGGAGGTAGGTGCGGGAGAATTGGCTCTACTTCTGCTGCGGCTTGTTTGCGGTGGGAAAGTCGCAGTTTCTGATGTGGGAATTTCCCCATTGCTGTTTTGCGGTTGGGGAGGGCGGCGACGGCTGGATTTGCCAGACTCGGTTGAAGCGCCGGATTGAGGCGGCTGCGGGCCGGAGTTGGCAGAGGCTATCGAGGACATCACTGATAATATCGATCGTTTGGGAAACCGCTCTGCCACGTCTTACTCCTTCTGCACTGTAAATTTCAAGTTTAAGATTTTTTAGCTTAACAGCCAATCGATTTTAGATTTTAGATTTTAGATTTTAGATTTTAGATTTACTCCACACGCACCCCTGCACCCAATTGTCACCCAAGAAACCGGGTTTCTTGACTAAAAACCTACGCTTTAAGGTAATTTCCCGGCAAGAAACCCGGTTTCTAATACCACGACACCTAGCTATCCGTTGGATTTTCCGGCAACGCCCCATCCAGAGTATCAGAAACTGGCGATCGCGGATAACTTTTCAATCCCCATTCTGTTTGACGAATCGCGCCCCGCAGCATGGCGACTTCATCCACTGTCGGATAAGCCCTGTTGTACAAACGCCGAAATTTTTCCATCCGACTTGCTGCTGTGTGCGGCTGCAAATATCCAATTTTCAGCAGCAGCCCTTCTAGTTGCTGGTAGTATCCCTCCAACTGTTCCAACGGAACACTGTTGGGGAGAGGGGGAGATTGGGAAAATATTCCCTCTTCCTTATTCCTTGTATCCGTTACATCCGTTACAGAATCTGTTGCCGAACTTCCCTCTTCCTTCTTCCCTCTTCCTTCTTCCTTCTTCCTTCGGAAATCTTCTTCCCGATACAATTCATAGCAGCAAATAGCTACGGCTTGAGCGAGATTTAAGGAAGTGTAAGCATCGCTGCTGGGAATCCGAATCAAGCGCTGGGCGCGGTTTAATTCGGCGTTAGTCAATCCACAATCTTCTCGACCAAAAATTAGGGCGCTGGGGGCTTCTAGCAACCAAGGTAAAGCATCTGCTGGTGATTCTAGCGGCATTGGGTGCGATCGACCATCATCTCCTGTCGTTGCGATCGCCCTGACACATCCTACCAAAGCAGCCGGCAAACTCTCAACTACTTTAGCCGTTTCCAGTATGTCGGCGGCGCGCACAGCCATCAACCGGGCTTCTTCCCCTAAATAATCGCACTGGGGATTCACCAAAATTAATTGGTGCAAACCCATATTTTTCATCACGCGGGCTACAGATCCCACATTTAAGGGCCCTGCGGGTTCGACTAAGACGATTCGGATGTTGGCATGGGGCATTGGTAATTGGTAATTGGTAATTGGTAATTGGTAATTGGTAATTGGTAATTGGTAATTGGTAATTGGTAATTGGTAATTGGGCATTGGCTATTAGAAAAATCACTAACAAGTAACAAGTAACCAGTAACCATTCCCGATTCCCGATTCCCGATTCCCGATTCCCGATTCCCGATTCCCGATTCCCGATTCCCCATTCCCTCAAATAATTAAGAAAGACTATAGTTAATTTACCTACTGTCAAAATTAGCATGGCAAAGCAACGATTGAAGTCCGATTTACCGACTAAGATGTGTCCGGTGTGCGATCGACCTTTTACTTGGCGCAAAAAATGGGCCGACTGCTGGGATGAGGTGAAATACTGCTCGGATCGCTGTCGCCGCCGCCGTAATAGCACAGAAAATTAAGAATGTCTTGCCATTTGCCAAACTGAGGCTAAGATTGCAAAGGAAAAATTTCACGGTTAGAAGTATGGCATCGCAACAGGTGCAACCAAAGCTAGTTATTCACGGCGGTGCCGGTAGTTGTCTGCAAAGCAAGGGCGGAATTGAAGCGGTGCGGAAGTCGCTTTACGATGTTTTGGAGGCAGTGTATCCGCTGCTGAAAAATGGCGCAAGTGCCGTAGATGCAGTAGTGCAGGGCTGTCGGTTGTTGGAAGATGACCCGCGATTTAATGCGGGTACGGGTTCTGTGGTACAGTCGGACGGGCAAATTCGGATGAGTGCTTCGCTGATGGACGGTTTGGCGCAGCGTTTCAGCGGCACAATTAATGTGGCTCGGGTTCAAAATCCGATCGAACTTGCTCAATTTTTGCAGACTTCGGACGATCGCGTATTATCTGATTACGGTGCGGCGGAATTGCTGCGAGAACTTCACTTACCGATTTACGATCCGATGACGGATTTGCGGTTGCACGAGTGGATGCAGGAACGCCAAGGCAATTTTAACAGAGCAATGGCTAATGTGGTCGCGGAACCTGCGGGTGTTGGCACCATCGGCGTTGTAGCTTTGGATACTCAGGGACGCTTGGCTGCTGGAACTTCGACTGGCGGCAAGGGTTTTGAGCGCATCGGGCGGGTTAGCGACTCCGCAATGCCTGCGGGAAATTATGCGACGGGCAATGCGGCGGTTAGCTGTACGGGTATCGGCGAGCACATCATGGATGAGTGTTTGGCGGCGCGAATTGTGATTCGGGTAACGGATGGTTTGAGTTTGAAAGCTGCTTTTGAGCGTTCTTTTGCGGAAGCTGACGATCGCAAACGGGATTTTGGTGCGATCGGGATTGATGCTAATGGTGCGATCGCGATCGGCAAAACTAGCGAGATCATTCTCGGTGCTTTTCACAACGGTACGGAAATGGGCGATACTTTGGAAACAAACAAGGGAACGTTAGTTTTTGTTGCTTAAATTTGCATAGAAGCGGTGGTTTAGATTCCCGACTTCGCAGGAGTTGTCGGGAATCTCGATCGGCGTTAGTTTAATATCATGTCCGGTAGCCTCGTTCCGATTCGGACTTGATATTAAAACGAACGGTAGCTATCCCGTAACGAGCCAAAAACTTCACCCCAAAGTCAGGATTCCCGCCGCCAAATCTACCACTAACCGTTTAGTTTTCAGCCATTCCATCCCGATGATAATTTCTGGTATCTCATCTCCTGCTACCACAGGAATATTAAATTCTTGACCGTCAATTTGCACAGTGCCGATATAAATATTAAAAGTACCTTCTCCTCGTGCAGTCTTCATGGGGTATTCATCATCTACAAGCAGCCAATTAAAATCTAAATCTTGGCTGTTTATCGCCAACCAACCGCTGAATCCCGTATCTAGAAGCGCATCCGCAAATATGACTTCCCCATCAGCCGCTACCAAACTTATTTCAAAAAATAGTTGATTTGTCTCTTCATCAAACTTTCCTTGAATCATAAAATACTGCCACAAACTCCGGTCTCATTCAAGCGCCGAACAACCATTAGTTTTTGGGGAGAATTTGTTAACAGCTTCCCAAAAGCGACGAGTTGATCTTTCTCAACAAAATATTCGCCACTATCAGGATCGATAACAACGTACCAATTGTAGTGAGTCGCCATGAGTTCGTCGCGGACTCGTTCAAAAATCGGGCGACAGCGCTGCCACCGCACTTGGCTTTCAGCTTTTTGTTTTGCTTTCTCTTCGGGAGAAATCGGAGTTTTTTTGTATTTGTCAGAGATGTGGCGGGGTTTCCATCCGGCAGGTGCTGTTATCATAGTTTTTGTATTAGCTCTGAATCTAGTTTAGCAAAGATCGCCGACTCATTCCGGCTCCAGACTCAGAAATTAAGCGAATTTTTTCCTGCAATCTGGCAAAAACTACTGGGAGCATCTCAGTTTTGCAAGAAGCATTTTTTCTTCACAGTGCTGTCCCCGCACAGCAAAGCGTATAAAAGCACGCGAGCGGGGACAGCACTGTAAATGCAAAACTGAGATGCTCCCAAACTACTTCACCGTCACTTTTCCTTGAGCAATTTGCTCAGTACCGCTAGCAATTTTTTGTCTGAGTGCTGCCAGACGCTGCTGTTTCAATGCGCGATTTCTTTCTTCTAGCAGTGGTAATGCTTCGCTAATTAGTTCTTGAACGCTGTCATAGTTGCCAGCTTGTAATTGCGATCGCACGTAATTTTCTTGTTCGGGTTTTAGGGTAACGTTCATTGTCTGGGCCCCTCTAAAAAACCTTAAATCAATTATACTATAATAATTTAATCATCACCATTCACCTCAACGATCTTAAATTCGCAACTGCCAAACTTTAACTGTACCATTATCGCTACCGCTAACCAGAGTGTCGCCCAACTGCCCGATCGCCACCGCCGACACCGGGCCCGAATGTCCTTCCAAAGCGTGCAGCAATTGGCCGCGCAAATTCCAAAGCCTAACAGTACCGTCAAAACAGCCCACAGCAAAATATTTCCCGTCGGGGCTAATGGCGGCGGCGGAAGTGATGCGAATTCCGGTTTGCACCGAATGCAATAATTCGCCTGTTTCCAAATTCCACAGGGCGATCGTTTTGTTGGAATGACAGACTAGAATTTGGCTGTCTGGAGTAATTGCTACATAATTTTCGCTACCAAATGTTCGCCGCACTTCTCCCCCCGGTAATTCCCACAAAGTGACGGTAGCGCGACAGAAACCGCTGGTTGCATTCAGCCCGCTGGCTATTAACATTTTGCCGTTGGGACTCAGGGCGATCGCACTTATGTCATCTCCTTGATAGCCTTTCAAAACTTGCAGCAGTTGGCCGCTGTTGAGGTGTTGCAGCTTGACAGTGCCACAGGTGGTGCCGATCGCCAAAATTTGCCAGTCGGGACTCACAGCGACAGATTCGTGGCGGTGTACGTCTGCTAAACGCTTCATCTGTTCTCCATTTTGCAGGTTCCACAGTTTGACTGTACCCGCGCGCGATCGCGTCAGCAGCGTTTTGCTAGCGGGGCTGAAAGCAACTAGCAACACGGCGGTTGAATGTCCGCAAATAGTCCGCAGCAGTTCCCCGCTGTGCAAACTCCAAACTTTCACTGTACTGTCGTGAGAACCGGTTGCTAGTAATTGTCCGTCGGGACTGATCGCAGCCGAGAGAATGCTGTCTGAATGGTGGAGAGTGGCTTTTAAGACTGCGCCGGATGAGGTTTTTGGTTGTTTTTTATACCCGGCTATTACCAGCCAGTCGATCGCATCCCTCCAATTTTTGAGCGCATTTCGGGGTCGATTTGTCAATATTTCTATGTATCGGTACAAGGTTTTGGATAAGTCAACCTCTACACCCTTGATTTGTTTGTTAAGAAGTACCGCCATCTCGGCGGGGCTGTAACCGCACAGCAAGCCGCACAAGTGCCTTTTTTCCACGGGTGTCAGCCCTCTTCGGGTGTGGGGGGCGAATTCTAGTTTGGCATTGGCTAAGTCGCTGTAGAGCTTTTCGATGTCCCAGTCGTAAATTGCCCGTACAAACGGTTCTTCGGGTCGATCGAGGTTTGAGGGTGTCATTTGTGGCAGTCGCGATCGAGTTCCTAGTCAAATTCCTAACCAAAATCCTAACATTCGCTGTGCGCGATCGGACTGGATTCACCACTAATCTATTTTTAACACAGCAAACAGCCAAAAGAGTTTCGGGTTGAAAATGCGTTTCAATCCTTACCTTTACAGTTTGCAAAACAACTATACATCAAGCGGAGAAATATAAAATGTCTGGAATTGCGATCGGCTTATTTTTTGCTCTAGGTTTAGTTTTAAGTTTAGTTGGTTCTATCTGGGGATTGGTTCAAGCTTTCCAAGAGGAGGTTGTTTGGGGTGTGCTTTACCTGGTTGTCCCATTTGCTGGATTCGTTTTTTATGCCAAAAAATGGGGTAATCTCAAAATTAGAAAAACTTTTTTAATTCAATGTGCTGGATGGTTCATGATTGTATTGGGAAGCATTACTACAGCAATTTTTGCACCCGCACCCTCACCTAATGTAGATCGGGGTTCTAACGAGCAATCGCCCTCTGCTTTTCCTTCGGATTCCAATACTTCTCCATCACCTAAGCTATCGCCTGCTCCCAAACCCAAACCATCTCCTTAAGTTTCCGCAGCACCTAGCGCCGAGCCTAATTCTGTGCTTGTTGCTGCTCAACCATCTGACTTACTTGAAGCAATCGATTTGGAAAACAACTATACATCAAAAGGAGAAATAGAAAATGTCTGAAATTGCGATCGCCTTATTTTTTAGTCTGGGTTTTATTTTAGCTACTGTTGGCTATATCTGGGGATTAGTTCAAGCTTTCCAAGAAGAAGTAGTTTGGGGATTACTTTACTGGTTTATTCCATTTGCTTCCTTAATTTTTTATATTAAGAAATGGAGCAATAAAAAAATCAGAAAAACACTTTTGATTCAACTAGCTGCATGGCCAATGTTTTTATTAGGAGGCATTATTACTGTGGTAAGTTATGGCGCAGAGTTTACAAAATTGGCTCAGTCGGGAACCATAACCGTAAACCAAGGATCTAGCGAGCAATCGCCCTCTTCTTTTCCTTCAGATTTCAGCACTTCTTCATCGCCAAGTCAAGAGCAATCTCCTGCTTCCGAGAAATCTCCTAGTTCCGAGTCATCCCCTCAACTTTCGCCAGCACCTATTCCTGAGCCTAGCTTTGGTACCGTTGGCGGTCAACAATATGACTTCAAACAATCGATGAAGCTCGGTTATGCCTACTACGGACAGGGAGACTATCAAACAGCTTTAATCAACTTTAACAGAGCTTTGCAGGTACGCCCGGGCAATACTTATGCTGTCAATGCTGTTGACAATACCAAAAACGCGATCGCCCAATCAAATAGCAAATAATCCACATCAACATTCACTTAACATTAACTCAACACAAAATCATGAAACAAACATCAGACAAACTAGAATTCGTAGAAATGTTCGCATTTTGGATGCAGCTATTTGTTGGGGGAAGTTTTTTATTAGTAGGCGTATTTGGAGGTTTGTCTTCTGGCAGTTTTTTCCTTTATTTATTTGCTGTCGTTGGTTTGCTATTGGTGATATTTGTCGAGATAGAAACCATTGCCTTTGATAAAAGTCTCGGTCATCTGACTATCAAGCGGCATAAACCACTGATTGCCAAAACGAAACTTATCAAACACCTGCTTCAAGATATTTCAGGCGTGGAAATACAGGAGATGTCGAGCAGTGAGAGCAATACCTATCGTGTATGTCTGGTGTTGAACTCAGGTAAGAGACGTGTTCCTCTAACTTCTAGTTTCAGCACTGGTTTAGGAAGCAAGCACAAAACAGCCGAAGTCATTGCGACATTCTTGAATATTAGAAATTATGGTCTTGACGGCTTTCCCACAGATAACTCTAACGAACTCAAATGGGACACTATAGAAGAGGAAATTGCCCACTGGAAAACAGCAATTAAAAGTGATCCTAATGATGCTGATGCTCACATGAAATTAGGATTAGCTTTGATGGTTCAAGATGCAACCAACAATAAAGAACAAGCAATGGGCTATCTCAAACAGGCCGAGGCTTTGTTCAAAGCTCAAGGCTATGACGAGGAAGCTATGCAGGCGGCTCAACTTTACGGTGTGGCTTATTGGGGAATGATGGGAAAGCGAGGTTCAGATTATCAAGATTGATGCACTTAGACTCAACAAACCGATGTTTCCCCACCCACCAGCAACTCAAGAATCATCTCCGGGTACTCAGCCATCTCCTCGACTTGATGCAGCATCTGTACCCGGTAACAAAGATGAATTTAAAAAATTAATAAAACTTGGCTATGTCTGCTACGCGCAAAGAGACTATCAAACGGCTTTAATCAATTTTAACAGAGCTTTGCAGGTGCTTCCGGGCGATGCTTATGCTGTCAAGGCTGTTGGCAATACCAAGATGGCGCTCGTCGGCCGCCGGACTAAATAATCCGTGCATAACAAATTGCGTACAGCAGAGAAATCAGTAATTTAGATCGTTCTCAAAAATAACAGGATAAGCTTATGAAAGTTCTCAAGCAAACACCAACTAAACTAATAATTCAAAACTCTAGCATCTGGGACGGTTTAGTCTTAATTTCTCCCTTCATTATAATTGGATTATTGCAGATCATCTTGGCATCCAACTGGATCGGTGGAGGCATATTTCTGTTATTCTCCCTGTGTTTGTTGGATGGCGCGATATCTGAAATTTATATCTTTGATAAAACTTTGGGGAAAATGACCGTTAAACGACGGGGTTTGTCGCTTAATCATGTTACTGAACGCTCAATTCGCGATATTTGTGCGGTGGAATTAGCCGAAATAGAAGATGGCGAGGGAAATTATAGCTACTATGTTGAGTTATTGATGTTGGGGTGCGATCGCATTTGTTTGAGAAGCAATTCAGTAACAGAACAATGCCAAATGGCTGACTTAATCCGCAGCTATGTCTCGACGTGCGATCGCAGTCATAGCACTGAAGCAATATCTTTGCCAAGCAAGTGCACCCGAGGCATTGTCAAATAATTTGTGCATGATAAAATGGACACAATAGAGAAAATACCTATTCAAGCTTTTGTGTCATCAAAAAAATGAACTCATGAAAAAACTCAAGGGAACGCCTTTTAATGAACTAAAAATTACAAGATCTAACATCTGGCTGGACTTGTTATCTAGCTTGCCCTTCATTCTCATTGGATTGTGGCTGGCTTTTAATGCAACAAATACAACTCTAAGTTGCCAACGCATAGAATCTAAACAAGGCAATTGTAAACTCACAGGATGGAGCTTTTTGGGTTCAAATATTCAAGAAATATCTCTGGATAATTTAGTGGGAGGCAAAGTTACCACAGGTAGGAAGCGTAGCACCAGAGTTGAACTGTTAACCAAATCGGGGGAAATTCCGTTTACGGATGGCTACACTGCTTGGGGGGATAAAAATGATATTGCTAATAAAATCAATGATTTTGTTGCAAATCCCGATCGCAAATCGTTGAATGTAAGTCAAGACGATCGTTGGTTTCTATGGACATTAGGGAGCATATGTGTGGTGACGGGGGTATTAGAATATGTTTGGAAGCGCGAAAAATTAAATCTATAGCTTTGATAAAACTTTCGGTAAAATGACTGTTGAACAACGGGGTTGGTGGGTGAATAATTTTACCGGATACTTCTATTGCGAGATTTATGAGTAGAAGTAGGTACTGGAAAATATAAAAATTAACGTATTCGCTACTATAGCCTTTATCAAAAAAGTGAGGTATACCCTGTTTGGCCTGTTTGCCCAATGCCCTATTTGGCCTGTTTGGCCAATGCCCATGAGTACCTCATCTTTCTGAGAAAGGCTATATTTCGTAATTTCGTAGAAAAACCCGTTTCTAGGCTGAATTTTCAAGAATACAATTATGACTTTTATGAAGTTAATCAATGACATTTATGAATTGACCTGAAAAGAAAACTGTTGCATAATTGTAGTTAAGAGCTTTGCTATAGAAATCATATAATAACGAAAGTTCTTAGTCCCTAGTCTGGTAATTTTTGTAACCCCGTCAATCACTTACATTGGAGATTATACCTAACATGAAAGTTATTAAAAAAAACGAACATCTTCTAATGCTTAATAATTTATGGGAAATGATTTATAGTGCGATATCTCCTACCATATGGGTGACGGGATTTTCAGGAATACCTTTATTTATGATGTTCTTGATTATGGCATCTACTGGAGTGGAAAGACTTTCCTGCAAAAAGATTGAGCCAAAAAGCGCAAATTGCGAACTCAGTAGGTCAACTTTTATGGGATTAAATAAAGGCGAAGTAACCTCGATAGATCAAGTTCAGGGAGCTAGATTCGAGACAAGCAAGACCACCGATAGTGATGGCAAACCCATGACTGTGAACCATGTATTTTTGGTAACTAAGGAATGGGAGTTTTTGTTGACAAATCAAAATGCCAAGGATGCAACTTCGTTTAATAAATATATACAAACCTCGACCGGAGTGTTGGTGATAGAAACAGACAATCGGTTATTTAGTTTTGGAATAATGCTTTTTCCCAGTTTGTTTTTAGTTATTGGTTTTAGGGTATTTTCTGGTGTATTGCGTTATTTTATTGTTGAAAGTTACATTTTTGATAAAGATGCAAGTACCTTAACTCTTAAGAAAAGAGGAATATGGGTGAAGGAAGTTGCCGAACGATCGCTCAGCGAAATTTCGGAGGTTAAATTAGAAACAATATACGGCGAAAACAGTATGTTATGGGAGGTTTGTTTGCTAATGAATGAGGGCGATCGCCTATCTTTAGGCAGTAGCTCAAATCAGAAAGAGCAACAAAAAATGGCTGATTCGATTCGCAGCCACCTCAATGGTTGATCCCTCTGAATATATACATAGACTTCAAGAGCAATCTGGAAAATTTTGCAGACTATCAATTAATTAAACGGGAGTGGATACCGATGATGAAAATAATTGAAAAAACCGAACATCTTCTCAAGCTTAAAAATGGATTAAGTTTGTCTGGTTTGCTATTTCCTACTGTATGGGTTACAGGATTTTCAGGAATACCCTTGTTAATGATATTTATCACGATGTCCTCTTCTGGAGTGGAAAGACTTTCGTGCACAAAAATTGAGCCAAAAATCGTAAGTTGCGAAATGAGTACATCAAGTTTTATGGGATTAGTTAAAGGGGAATTAGAGTCCATCCAACAAGTCAAGGAGGCTAGAGTTGACAAAATAGAGACTACTGATAGCGATGGGAATTCAACTTTCAAACAGAATGTATTTCTGGCAACTAACCAAGGAGATGTTTATCTACCGTACCAAACTGTTAAGGATGCAGAGTTGTTCAATAAATATATACAAACCTCTGTCAGTAAATTAGTAATAGAAAAAGATAATCGGCTAGCAAATTTCGGCTCGATACTTTTTCAGGGCAGCTTTGTCGTTATTGGTTTCGCTGCAATATATTTTGTGTTCCATAATTTATTCAGTGTTGAAACTTATATTTTTGATAAAAATGCAAGTATCCTAACTATTAAAAAAAGGGGGATAAGGGTGAATGAAGTGACCGAAAAATCGCTCAGTGAAATTTCTGAAGTCGAATTAAAAACAGTTCACGTACACAAAACAGAACATATGGACAGCTATACCTGGTACGATGTGCATTTGCTAATGAATGTGGGAGATAGCCTATGTTTAAGCGGTGGCTTGAATCGGGAAGAGCAACAAAAAATGGCTGACTTGATTTGCAGCTATTTGGACAAGCGATCGCACTAAATGAATGCACCTGCGACTTTAAGTACGCGCGGCGCAGCTATCCCTCTAGGCTAATCGCCCAAATCAATAATTAACGATACTTAGGTAGGCGCCAATAAACTTTACATTCTGTTACATTATAAAGTTTTCTTCATTTTTGTTTGCCATTACTTCCTGTACGATCGCGCTAGAAAGCTAACGTTTCACTCCCAATGAGATAATTAATATTTTTTAATATTCCTGTCCTTAAATCACGGAAAGGTCTCTCAAACGCAGCCGCAGGTGAACTCGCGACATTTGTTGTCGGTTAGACATTTTAGTGCTAGCCTATTAGCAAGATAAAAAGGGTTATCCTATAGGATCGCTTCCAATAATATATAAGTTAACAATTTGACGTAGCCTGGTCGGGAAGTCGATCTGTAACATCAGTTTTGGATTTAAAAGGTGAAGTAAATGAAAATAATCAAGTACACAGCAACGGAACTAATAATTCAGACTAAAAGCATATTAGATTTTTGGTTCCCTAGTTGTTTATTAATGACATTTGGACTGATCGGGCTGACTTTTGACTATCATGCAGCAACTTTGAGCTGCCAGCGATCGCACGAAAAACAAGGAAATTGTCAGTTGGTGCGATCGCACTTACTGGGATCGAACATCCAAGAAATTCAGCTTGCTGCTTTGCAGGGAGCTAAAGTAGAAAGATTTGGCTCCAAAAGCAGAGTTGTACTTGTGACGAATGTTGGCGATGTTCCTTTTAGTGCTAACTCGACTAACTGGGGGAATAAAGACGCTGCTGCTTCGGACATCAATTTTTATCTTAAAAATGCAAAATCTCGCTTGCTGCGCTTAAGCCAAGACGATCGCTGGTTGGGATGGACAGGAGGCATATTTTTGCTCGCAGGAGTCGGAGTCATCGCCTTGGGAAATAAAGAAACCTACAGCTTCGATGGAACTTCCAACACCTTGACTGTTAAACGGCGGGGTTTGTTGGCCCGTAAAGTAATTAAACGCTCTCTGTTCGAGATTTATGGGGTGGAAGTCGATCGCACAAAAGATCGGGATCATGATGTTTGGTACCAAGTTAGACTGTTAGTTTCTGGAGGAGATCGCATATCCCTTCCCCACACTATGAACCCTTACAAGCAAGTAGAAATCGCCAAAGCGATTAACAACTACCTCCACGCGCGATCGCACGAAAGTATTTGTAGTGATGATTGCAGTCAGAGTGAAAATTCTGCGGACTAAAGTCTTCACTACAAACCTAGTTCTTTTTGCGGACTAAAGTCTTCACTACAAACCTAGTTCTTTTTGCGGACTAAAGTCCTCACTACAAACCTAGTTATTTGTTTCCATCTTTCAATTTCCAACCTGGTTTGACAACTTGGCGGGAACGGGCAATTACTAAACAGTCATTGGGAACATCTTCTGTTACTATAGAACCAGCCGCGACATTAACATCTTCTCCCAAAGTTATCGGTGCCACCAACACACTGTTGGAACCTGTTTTGCTCCGATCGCCTATTTGAGTTTTGTGCTTATTTTTGCCATCGTAATTGGCGGTAATTGTCCCAGCGCCGATGTTGACTTTTTCTCCCAAAGTCGCGTCGCCTAAATAAGACAAGTGAGCGACATTAGTTCGATCGCCAATTTGAGTATTTTTCAATTCTACAAAATTGCCCACGCGACAGTTGGCGCCTATTTGCGCGTGTCCCCGCAGGTGTGCGTAGGGGCCAATTCGCGCATTTTCTGCCACAATACTGTCAGAAATTACTGAATAAAGCACAGTCACGTTTTCCTTAATTTGACTGTTTTCAATCAAACTACCGGGCCCGATGCGACTCCCAGAGGCGATCGAAGTTTTACCCCGCAAGTGAGTTTGCGGTTCAATTACGACATCCGACTGCAACTCTACGGTATCGTCGATCGTGATGCTGTTGGCATCGATCAGCGTCACGCCCGCTTTCATCCACTTATCCTTTACCCGCGCTTGCAAAATATCGGAAGCTGTGGCTAAATGTTTGCGATCGTTAATTCCCAAGATTTCTTGATAATCTTCAACATCCACCGCCATCACGGGAGAGAGAATACTTACCGTATCAGTTAGGTAATATTCTTTTTGGTCATTGTCTGCTTTCAAATCTGGCAAAATTTTCTCTAAATGCGGCCAGTGAAAACAATAAACACCTGCATTGATTCGCTGGTTTTGCTTTTGAGTTGTTGTACAATCGCGGTCTTCGACAATTTGCTGGACTAAGTTTTGACTGTCAGTAAATACTCGCCCATATCCTTGAGGATTCGGCAAATTAGCTGTCAATATAGTAGCAGAGTTTTGGTGCTGTTGGTGAATTGCCATCAATTGTTTGATAGTTTCTGCCCTCAGCAAAGGTACATCCCCATTTAATACCAGCAAATCTCCTGGAAATCCCTTTAAGTGAGGCAGCAATTGCTGGATGGCGTGACCGGTTCCCAATTGTTCGGTTTGTTCGACAAATTCTAGGGGAGGAAATTGAGAATTGTCCGATTTTTCATGAGCTTCCATCAGAGATTGTTTAACGAGTTCACCTCGATAACCGACTATAACAAGTCGCCGGGAAATTTCTATTTCTTGACAACTTTGGAGGACTCGCTCAACTAGCGATCGACCACCCAATTCGTGGAGAACTTTGGGCAAGTCAGATTTCATGCGCGTGCCGCGTCCAGCAGCTAAAATTGCTATTGCTATCATTGTGCGATCGAGCTATTTGCTATAAAAAATTGACTAAATGATGATATCACTCGCTGTCCGTCGATGGCACTGCGATCGCACAATTTTTTAATCTCCAATCTCGAATCCGGGCGCGGCAAGTCTTTTTGCAGCCTGATGTCGGTTTGAGGGGCGATGCTTGCGGTATCTTGGAGTTGCGCGCCCGAGATCGAATTTCTGAGGGCTGAAGTCCGAACGATCAAACCTGAGTTCGTTTCGTAGTAAGGACTTCAGTCCTTCCCCAAGAGATGCGAGGGGGAGCGAGGGTGATAATTTGCATCTTTGAGCTTGAATTTACCGAGATAGATTATACTATTCGTTGAATTTCAGTTATGGTGTTTTTAACTCAAAAAAACTATTAGTTGCTTCTTCCTCCTTCCTTCTTCCTTCTTCCGACTTTCTTCTTCCTTCTTCCTTCTTCCTTCTTCCTTCTTCCTTCTTCCTTCCTTTCTGCATTATCAGGTGTCCAGCTATGACAGAGCTTAATTTTCAGGAACTTGCCAAGCAGGGAAATCCACAGGCGATCGCATCTTGGCTCAACAGCCAGTTGCCATCTGAAGGGATCGCAGCCTCCGCGAATCTCGACGGCGACTGTTTGGATGTAATTCTGGAGGCAGAGCAACTACCGATAGAAGATACATTAGTTGATTTTGTCCGTGAAAAACTGACGGATTTGCAGCCGAATTCGATTCGCAAAGTGAAGGTTGAGGGGCGAGAAAGCGGTGAGATTGGGGCTGCTTGGAGTCAAGAGTTTAATTTGGAGAGCAGCATTTTGGAACCACAAAGCTTTGCGGGAGAATCTGTCCCTAATATTGCGGTTGCTAATGTTGCTAATATGGACGATCGCACAGAAAGAGAGAGTACAGATATGGATGAGGAGAAATCGCCGGAATTGGCTGCATTTGAGAACCGATTGCGATCGACTTTCATTGTCGTCGGGCTGGTAACGGGTTTGTTGGCGATCGCCGTGGTGGCATTTGTCAGTAAGATGTTAAACGAGCCGCCAGCAACTGCTCTGAAGAATCCAGATGAAACTGCCAATGTAGCAAGAGTACCGGATACCTTTCGAGAAGCCGTTAACAGCGCCCTCAAAGCAGCAGAGTTAGGGCGATCGGCAAAAACGAAGGAAGATTGGACGATCGTTGTCGATCGCTGGCAAGAAGCGGTATCGTTGATGAGAAGAGTACCCGTGTCCAGCGCCAACCATGAACTAGCTCAGACAAAAGTAATCGAGTATCAAAAATATCTGCTTTACGCTCAAGAATCAGCAGTAAATCCACCTCCCCTAGAGCCAACTCCCGCAACAGCCGAAAAAGCAACTTCTAAGAAAGCCAATTCCGAAAAAGCCGAACCGGAGAAAGCAACTTCTAAGAAAGCCAATCCCGAAAAAGAAAGCTCCGAAAAACCTAATCCTAAGAAAGCTAATTCCGAAAAAGCCGAACCGGAGAAAGCAAATCCTTCTCGATAAATTAGGTACGTTGTTGCGCTTGGGCGCTCTTTCTTATATATATGTAAGAGCGCTGAAGCGCAACTACATACCTAAGAATTAGCCTAGATCAAGCGCTCTTTCCTCGCTCTTTCCTATATATCTCAAAGAGCGCTGAAGCGCAACTACATACCTAAGAATTAGCCTAGATTAAGCGCTCTTTCCTATATATCTCAAAGAGCGCTAAAGCGCAACTACATACCTAAGAATTAGCCTAGTTCAAGCGCTATTTCCTATATATCTCAAAGAGCGCTAAAGCGCAACTACATACCTAAGAATTAGCCGAGATATTCTGCTTTCTTGGGTATTTATGAATTACCGAGAGATGTCCTAGCACAAATTTGAATAGTTATGAATGACAATAATTTAATCGTTTCCCCTGAATGGTTGGCCGCCAATACCGAAAATCCGCAAGTGGTAATTGTAGACTGTCGGTTTGCTCTCGCCGATCGAAAATTGGGACAAAAACAATATCAAGAAAGTCACATTCCCGGATCTTTCTATTTAGATTTAAACGAAGATCTGGCGAGTGTAGTTGGCACCCACGGCGGCAGACACCCGCTGCCCAATATTGCAGAATTAGCTAATAAATTCAGCGCTATCGGCATTAATTCATCAGAAACTTTAGTCGTGGCTTATGACGATTCGCGACTAGCTTTTGCGTCTCGCTTGTGGTGGCTGATGCGATACATGGGACACAGCAAAGTCGCTTTGTTAGACGGCGGTTTCAGTGCTTGGAAAGCGGCGGGATATCCGGTAACAGATACTTGGACAGAAACCCGCGATGGTAAATTTGTAGTGCAATTGCAGCCGAATATGGCGGTTGATATCGAGGCTGTAAAAGAGCGAAAAGACTTGCCGGAGACAGTTTTGGTTGATTCGCGAGAAAGTGAGAGATACGAGGGCTTGCGGGAGCCGATCGACCCTATTGCAGGCCACATTCCGGGTGCTGTCAACTACCCTTGGCAAGGAGTGACCGAGGAAACTGGAAAAGTGCGATCGATCTCCGAACAAAAACAGCGGTGGACGGAATTAGAAAAAGCGGAAGAAATCATCGTTTACTGCGGTTCCGGCGTGACAGCTTGCGTTAATTTACTGTCCTTAGAAATCGCCGGAATTCCCGATGCTAAACTCTATGTCGGTAGCTGGAGTGACTGGTGTTCCTATCAGCTATAACCCGGCGGTTAAAACCTTGTTTGTACAACATTTTCTTCAACCCACGGAGGTGGGTTTTGTATGTATAGACGCGGTTTCAACCGCCACGTTTCCTAAAAATCGAAATAAATATAAGGTAAACCGCCTTCCGGCGCCAACACCCAAACCGCATACAAACAAAGCGGCACTAATACCAATTTCACCGGCCAATTTAACTCCAACTTCAAACCCCGACTCAAAATATAATTCCCCAGCATAGCAGCAGCCACAGCAGCCAACATCCAAGTTAAATGTATTCTTTCCAAGCCCAAAGCTTCCACATAAACTTTATGCGAAAACTGCACATCAGCAGGATGTCCCCACAAATGCGAAATCGCCCATCCCGAATTCTTTAAATCGGGAAGCCGGAAAAATATCCAACTACCAAAAACCATTGTTTGAGTTAACAGCCAACCCATTGCCATTCCGATCGGATTTTCCCACAAAAAGTCGATCCGCAACTTCTTAAAAGTCACATCCGTCACCCGGTGCACCGCCAAAGCCAAACCGTGCAAACCCCCCCACACTATAAATCCCCAAGCTGCACCGTGCCAAATTCCCGCAATTAACATGACAAGAGACAAATTGAAACAAGTGCGCCACAAACCAACGCGCGAACCTCCCAAGGGAAAATACAAATAATTCCGCAGCCAATCCCCCAAAGTCATGTGCCAGCGCCGCCAAAAATCAGCGATGCTCGTACTAAAATAAGGAAAATCAAAATTTGGTGGCAAATACCAACCCAACAGCAAAGCAGTACCGCGCGCCATGTCAACGTAGCCGCTAAAATCGAGATAAAGTTGCAGCCCGTAAGCAAAAATCGCCAGCCACAAATCCTCGCTACCCGCGCGCTGCAAGTTGGTAAAACTTAAATCGACATAAATTCCCAAGTTGTCGGCGAAAAGACCTTTTTTTACTGCACCAAAGGCGATCGTCCAAAGGGCCTCAGAAATGCGATCGGGCGTCGGAAATTTCTGGGATTTCAGTTGATATATCAAGTTATGATAGCGAGTAATCGGCCCGGAAATCAGTTTCGCAAAAAACAACTTGTAAGCAGCAAAGTGCAGCAGCGAAGTAGCAGCCGGCGCGCCTCGGTACACATCAATCAAATAAGCAATGCACTCAAAGCAAAAGAAACTCAATCCCAGGGGTGCGATGACGTGAGTTTTCACCCAGTTAGCGCTGTCTAAAGCAACAGGCCAATTTAACAAAGTGCCGATCGAATTCAAGAAAAAAGGTACATACTTAAAACCCAGCAGCAGCAAAACATTCAGCCCTATTCCCAGCCACAGTACCAACAAGCGCCGGCGATTCCAAGATTCATTAGCAATCCGCCAATCCAAAGGTTCCCCGATCGCCATCGCCAAGCAGTAATTAAACACAACACCGATTAACAGCAGAGGAATATACCAAATTTGCAGCGAAGCATAAAAAATCAGACTTCCCGCCAGCATGACAAACAGCCGCCACCACCGCAGGGGAACCAACCAGTAAGCCACGAACAAAACTAATAGAAACAGGGCATATTGAAGGGAAATGAAAGTCATGCGATTTTAGATTTTGGATTTGGGATTTTAGAATTGGGAAGGGCTGATTATGTGTGGGTTGGGAGCGCGGGGCTACTGTTTCATTGTTTTTTAAATCGAGACTAAAGCTAATACTAACTATTAAAAATCATGCCAAAGTATTCGTAGGGTGCGTCGCCACCGACAAGCCCTTGCATCAAGAGCGACAATCTCACAGCGACGCACCTTATATTATTTCAAAAAAGTTTGGCTACAATATAATTATTGGGTTTGTTTACACTCGGCGAGGGATGGCACTGGTGCGTCGCTATGAAATTGTCGATTTTTTTTAGGGATTGTGAATGGCGACGCACCCTACGGTTACTACTGAGAACGCATACATTTTACAGCACAAGGGTTAAATGCTGTTGCAAATTAAAGAAACTTCGTTTTTGTAAACGCGGTTTCCTATCGTGTCGGCTCGATTAACCGCACTACAAACGGTTCGCAGTAAGGACTTCAGTCCGCTCTCCTGCTGCGGAATGGGAGGCGCACTACAAACCATTTTGGTTATGGTAATCGATCGAACACGATATCCATACCTCGGAACTTCACCATCGTTGGCGGCGCACGTCGCAGTACAATGGATTTCTGCCCGCAAGTCTTTCACCAAATAGCGAAAAACTCTTTTGCTCTTTCACGATCGCAACTTTTGGTGCCCGATCGCGCGCAGCCGATCGCAAATTCTCGATCGCCCGCCCTGTTTCCTCTGGTTGAGATTCCGAGATTTCCGCAGATACTTCTGAATCTCCAGCATAGGCGATCGGCAAATTCACCAAAAAAGTCGAACCCACCCCGGGCGAACTTTCTATTTTAATACTCCCCCCCAGAAATTCAGCCATTTTTCTACACAGAGACAATCCCAATCCTGTGCCTTTCACCCCCTTCTGCAAGTGATTTTCCACTTGAACAAATTCTTCAAAAATCCGCGTTTGGTCGGCGGTTGGAATTCCAATACCCGTATCAGCCACTGAAAAAGTAACCATTCCCCCCTTTCCCATTTCGGCCGCAACTCTGACTTCTCCCGCTTCGGTAAATTTCAGCGCATTAGAAATCAGATTACGCAAAATCTGAGAAACTTTTCCCTCATCAGTGGTAAGAGTTGGTAGTTCCAAAGGCACTTCAAAAATTAGACTGACGGGCGAGTTTTGTGGTAGCAGGGGGCGCATCATTCCGCGCAGCGCGCTGAACAAATCTTCGACTTCAAAATCAGCCACGCGAACCGTTACTTTTCCGGCTTCCACCTTGGCTAAATCTAAGGAATCGTTAACAAGTTCTGCGAGAGATTCGGCAGATTTGCGAATAAAATTTAACTGCTTGTCTTGTTCGGGCGAAAGTTCTCCGTCGATGCGATTTAACAAGATTTCGGAAATACTGAGAATTGTCGTTAGCGGAGTGCGAAACTCGTGGCTCATGTTGGAGAGAAAGCTGGTTTTGAGTTCGCCCTCTCGCTGGAGAGATTCGGCTTTATCGTTCAATTCGGCATAAAGTGCGACGACTCCGCGATTCGTATCTTCTAGTTCTTGATTTAATTGTACGAGTTCTTCTTGACGCTGGCGGAGTTCGTCTAAAGTACGCAGCAATTCTTGATTTTGCTGCTGAATTTCCGCATAGGGATCTTCAGGAATTTGGCGCGCTAGTTTATCAAGTAATTTGTTTAGATCGATCGCACTTAGCGCAGGCATCTGCTTAGAAAACTGCTTGATTAATTGTACAGCCGTCCCGCGATCGCGCGCCGAATCGATTTGCACCTCATCCATCAACCGCTTTGCTGCTGCTAAACCGAGGCCCGCACCAGTTTGCGATCGAAAATTGGGGCCTAAAACCTGCGCTAAATCAGCAATTCCCGGCCCGCTATCAGAAATCCGAGTCCGAAAAACCTGTGGCGATTCCCCTTCCACAAAAAATTCTACTTTACCACCACCTGCATATTTAAAAGCATTGCGAGCAATTTCGGAAACGGCTGTCGCGATGCGCGTTTGTGTTTGGGAATCGAATCCCAACAATGCGCCTATTTGGCGAGCTCTTTGGCGTACTTGTACGATGTCTTGTTCAAAGCGGACTTCCGTTGTCAGAATTGGGTAAATCATGCCATTTTCGCATTGAAGCATTGGGGATTGTCGATCGGGAAATCACTCATGACGATCGTGATTTATAGTTCGCCTACAGTTTCATGCTTGTTAGGAAATATTCTCAAGCTGCTTGTCTTACCTTGGCTACTACAACTGTCATGTCATCGCGAGTGCGTTTAAAGTCTCGGTAGAGTACGGCTGCAATTAAAGCCGGATGTCTCGCAGCCAAACCCGGGTAGCGGTTTAAATCCCACTGTGCCGCCAAACCATCGGAGTGCATAATTAACAAGGAATGGGACGACCAAGGATAGACAAATTCTGCTACTTTTCGCATCATATGTCCAACAGTGCCGTTGTGGGAAACCATGCTGCGGGTTTGGTTATCTGTGAACACTACACCAGTAATGTTGCCAACTCCGGCAAAACAGATGGTTTTTTGAGTACGATCGATCAGGGCGATCGCAGCAGCCGCTCCTCTGGTATTTTTTAAAGCAGCGTGAGCCTTCTCTAAAATAGCTTTCGGCCCGAGTTTAGCATTTTCCCCAAAAACTCGCACAGCTTCCTGCGACGCTTCCTGGGCCAAAACCCCGTAGCCAAGCCCATCAGCGACTAAAATCAGATTTTTGTTCAGATGATTTTGCGTCGCCCAGGAATCGCCACAAATCTGCTCTCCTACTTTCGGCAAGCGAACAACCCCAAATTCCAAGTAATTGCCGTTTTCCGAGGCTTCCACGCGATTCTGGGTAGGGGAGAGTCGCATTAACAAAGCAGTCCCCAGTTTCGGCACAGAATGAATATCAAAAAAACTAGAAAGGCGTTGAATCGCGCCGAGTCCGGTTCCCAGAGTTCCCGCAGTCGAAAAACCATCCCGCAAACACTGACCGACATTTGCCATACCCGGCCCCCGGTCTAGCGCTACTATTTGAATGCTATATCCTGCCGCTGTTTGTACGGTTTGCAGCAAAATTTCTCCTTCGCGGGCGTGTTTGACAACGTTTTTTGCTGCTTCGGCGATCGCAATTGCAACTTTACCGCGATCGGTCTCATTAAATCCAACTTCCGCCGCGAGGGCGACTGCAATTCGTCGCGCTTCTCCGACTTGACTTTCTTCTGTTACGGGTAAGGCTATGACATTTATCATTATTTGTGTAGTTCTAATCTTAAGCTGTCGCGCCAAAAAGTCAGTTGACAGTGGACAGTTGACAGTGGACAGTTGACAGTTATCATGAGTGATCTCAGAAACCGGGTTTCTTAGAAAATTTATCGCCACTCAATGCAAAATTCGTATAAACCCGGTTTCTCGCCCTCATCAGTCAGCAGTAATCAGTGATTAGTGACACCTCAGAAACCTGGTTTCTTAGAAGATTTATCGCCACTCAATACAAAACTCGTAGAAACCCGGTTTCTCGCCCCTCATCAATCGTTTTATAAACCGAATTTCTTCCTATATTTCTAGTTACCAAACACAAAACTCCTAGAAACCCGCTTTGTCCCCCCATCTCCCCATCTTCCCCTCTCCCCATCTCCCCCTCTCCCCATCTCCCCTTCTCATTTCCAACGGACGATCGCAATTTTAGTACCCTTACCCACCTTAGAAACAATCTCAAATTCGTGCATCAACCGCTTAGAACCGCTGAGCCCCAAACCCAAACCACGATCGGAAGTATAACCATCAGTCATCGCCAATTCAATATCTGGAATTCCCGGGCCCTTGTCTTCAAATATCAGCCGCAGCCCTTTGCGAGTACCTAATTGGAGCGTTTCTAGAGTTACAGTTCCCCCCTTGCCGTAGTCTACAGTATTGCGGGCAAGTTCGCTGGCTGCGGTAACAATTTTCGTTTGGTCTACCAAGCCGAATCCCATTGCTACAGCCAAGTTTCGCACTTGCTGCCGGACGTGGACTATATCGGAGGACGATCGAATTTCTAGTGTCTCACGTTTTGACATGGCGGCTACTCTAGTAAAATAGAACTTCTCCACAAAACATAGAAGTTGCACTCCTCACCCTAGTTCCTTTTCAGTTGACAGTTGACAGTTGACAATTGACAGTTGTTACGAAGGAAGAAGGAAGAAGAAGGAAGAAGGAAGAAGGAAGAGTTGACAGTTTACAGTTGACAATCAAAAATCTTAAATCCCCAATCCCCAATCCAAAATCCAAAATCCAAAATCCAAAATCCAAAATCCAAAATCCAAAATCGTTTGACAGTTGACCGCACGAGTAGCACTTGACAATCATAAGGAAGAGGATTGGAGTCATGAATAGTCTTCTTTTAATTTCTCGCAATCGGGGATCCGGCTTTCAACCCATTCTTTCTGGCAATAAATCTTCACTGTCTCAAAAACGTATTTACAAACAAACCTGTTTTTTAATTCTCTCTCTCTTACCGGACAATTCATCGATTATTTACACCTCTGAATCAGACAAGCCCAAGGATTTTCGCAATAAATTCATCCCCTTCTCAACGCTTAAAGCTGTCCGAACTCCTGTCAAAGAAAGCCCCAATTCAACCAGCGTAATCGCCACCGCCGGCTGCATCCCGACCACAACTGTTTCAGCATCTAAAAATCGCGACATGGTAGCGATATTGTTGAGAATGCGGCCGATAAAAGAATCTACGATTTCCAGGGAAGAGATTTCTATTAAAACTCCTTTGACTCCAGTTTTTACTATGCGGTTTGTCAGGTCGTCTTGCAACGTCATTGCCAAGCGATCGTGCATATCTACTTGGATTGTTACTAGCAGAAATTCTCCCATTTGCAGGATAGGAATCCGTTCCATAAATTCACCTCTATTTGAGTTTTGAATTAAATGAATTTTTAGCAGCAATAAACACAACAGAGCGGTTTTCAATGTAAATAACAGAGGAATTACCAATTACCAATTACAATTACCAATTACCAATTACCAATTACCAATTACCAATTACCAATTACCAATTACCAATTACCAATTACCAATTACCCATTACCAATTACCAATTACCAATTACCCATTACTATATTTTATCTTTCCTCTTTAATATTTTTGATAGTTAAACCTTGGCGTTGCAAAGCTACTTTAAAAGCATCTGCCAAAGTCGCTTTAGTCAGAATATCCTGCAAGTCAACTCCCAAATGAACGATGGTTTGAGCGATTTGCGGGCGAATGCCGCTAATGATGCACTCAGTACCCATCAAACGGGCGGCGGCTACAGTTTTCAATAAATGTTGAGCGACTAAAGTATCAACAGTAGGCACCCCTGTAATATCTAAAATCGCAAATTCTGATCCTGTTTCCATGATTTCCTGCAACAGAGTTTCCATGACTATTTGAGTGCGGGCGCTGTCAAGAGTTCCAATCATTGGTAAAGCGAGAATACCTTGCCAAAGTTTGACTACAGGTGTTGACAATTCGAGCATTTCTTGCTGCTGGCGTTCGATGACTTCTTCGCGAGCTTTGAGAAAGATTTCTGTCACCCAAAGACCGAGCTGGTCTAATAAGCTGGTGGAAAGCCAAAGTTGTTCGACAAGTGCGTCGCGGTTTTGTGTCAATTCGCGACAAAGCCGATCGAACAATGGCTTTTTGAAGCATAATATAAAACTGGCTATCTCTGATGGGGTAAAGCCCCTCTGAACGCGCGATCGCGAAACTTCGGCCAGCAGCAGCCGCATATTTTCCCACTCTGGTGTCTGGATGTCGCTCAAGTTACCGTGTCCCACAGCTATTTGGAGCAATTGCAGGAACTCTTGACACTCCGATCGCAATTCTTTGGCTCTCATCAAGTCGTCCCGCCGCAGCCCGGTGTTTTGCAGTTCTTTGAGCCAGTCTGCTAGTAACTCAGCTTTGTTTTTTTCGAGGATTTCCGCGATCGTGTTATTGCTTGTGAGTTCCATTAAAATTATCTCCTGCTTAGCAATTTGGATAAAATTGTACGAGCGATCGCACTCTTGGTATTTTGGATGGGGTAACTTCTGAGTTTAGCTCACTGTTTGCTGTTTGCGATCGGGGGTTAAACGCCTAACTGCAAAATGCGTTTGACGATCGCACTGGTAGAACTCGGAACTTCTATTTCGATCAAGGAAATCTTGCCACCTCCGGCGATAACTGCCGGTGCTTCCGGCAAACTTTCGAGTTGATAGTCACCTCCTTTAACGTATATCTCAGGCTTCAGGATACTTATCAGTTTAGTAGCTGTAATTTCGGAAAAAATTACTACGCCGTCCACTGGTTTGAGAGCAGCCAGCACTTCCGCTCGCTGAATTTCCGGTACGATCGGGCGGGGTGGCAATCCCGGCTGCTGCGGTTTGATAGTTTGCACGCTAACATCGCTATTCAAGCCCACCACGAGCGATCGCCCCAAAGCTTTTGCCGCCTGCAAATAGCGGACGTGCCCCGCGTGCAGGATATCGAAGCAGCCATTAGTAAACACCATCGGACGCCACTTTTGAGGATCGGAGGCGATCGATCTTTCAAGTTCTCCCAACGTGTAAACACCCGAAATCATTACAGTCATAACTAAAAAAATGCACGGCGATGAATCATCCTAGCAAAAAATGTGAGATAAGAGCGCGTTTGCCATTGAACGAGCCAGCGATCGAGCTGCCAATAATTAGTAATTGGTAATTAGTAATTGGTAATTAGTAATTGATCGCTCTTAAGGAGAAAGCAACAAACAAGAATGCCCTTCTGCTGCGCTTTCCGGCAAACAGAACGAAAAAGGGGAAAATAGCTACTCCTGTATCTCTCCTCCCACCAAAAAAACCGATACTTGCTTTCCCACAGCCGCCAGCAGCCCCAAATTTGAGACTAAGAGTTCAAACTCCCAGATTCATCTATCGAGTAATAAAAATTTCGATTTTCAAGAGCGCGGTAGGCGATGAGGAATGACTTATTCTGTATGGGTTCGATCGCGATCCGAAAGTTGCATTGTTTTTGTCAATAGGTACAAATCCTACAATCGAAAACGGAAAATCTCAAATCGATCGAGTGACTGCCGTGTTGTGCAGTTGGTAATTGGAGGTTCAAAAGATTGGGAAACAATTATTTGTTTCAGATCTCTGTGAGATCAATTACTATAAGACAGGGGATGAAAGTGCCACGCCATCTGGCAAGCGAGAAATATAGCGGTGAAACACACCTAAATCTTACCAAAAATTTGGGTCTAAAGCCCCATCCTTTTAGGACAGCTTTAATTCTGCCAGAACTGTGTTAGAGTTTTTATATCCGGTTCGGTAACGTAAATGTTAGTATTTGAAGCCAAGCTAGAAGGAAAAAGCGAGCAGTACGAACGGCTAGACGAAGCCATTCGTACTGCTCGCTTCATTCGTAATAGCTGCATCAGATACTGGATGGATACGAAAGGGGTGGGTCGCTACGACTTAAGCGCTTATTGCGTAGTTCTTGCCAAGGAATTTCCTTGGGCCACCAAGCTTAATTCAATGGCTAGGCAGGCTTCCGCAGAAAGAGCTTGGTCATCAATTGCGCGGTTCTTCGACAACTGCAAAAAGGCAAAACCAGGAAAGAAAGGTTTTCCGCGCTTCAAAAAGCACTCGTCGCACGGTTCTGTAGAATACAAGACTTGTGGGTGGAAACTTTCTGAAGACAGAAGAAGCATCAACTTCAGTGATGGCTTCAAAGCAGGTTGTTTCAAGTTATGGGGAAGTCGCGACTTGCACGAATATCAGCTAAATCAAATTAAACGGGTGCGCGTAGTTTGTCGGGCAGACGGCTACTATGTGCAATTTTGTATTGACGCTGAACGCAACGAAAAGCGTGAACCGACCAGGAAAACTATCGGTTTGGATGTAGGGCTAACTCATTTCTACACGGACTCTGACGGTAATACCGTCGAGAACCCGCGTCATCTAAGAAAATCAGAGAAGTCGCTAAAACGACTTAATCGGAGACTCTCCAGAACCAAAAAGGGTTCCAAAAACAGAGATAAGGCGAGAAATCGCTTGAACAAAAAACACCTTAAGGTAAGTAGGCGACGTAAAGACTTTGCTGTGAAATTGGCAAGGTGCGTAGTCCAGTCTAACGACTTGGTAGCCTATGAAGACTTGCAGGTGAAGAACATGGTCAAAAACAAAAAGCTATCCAAGTCGATATCTGATGCGGCTTGGACAACTTTTAGAAATTGGATTGAATATTTTGGCAAAGTGTTTGGGGTAAGCTGTTCGACATTCAAACTGCACTATTTGTGTGCCAGACCCCATACTGTAAGGGGTTGAGGCAATAAATTTAAATGACTAACAGCTTAGCAACTGGTGGGAGGAAATTTGAGGCGATTACCCGATCGAGCTATTTTGGTGGAAAATAATCTGAAGTACCAACCTGTGCAAGCATCTTGTTGGGACTTCCCAAATCATCAAATGGGGGACGGTTTGATTCGTCTTTCGCGTGCGGACTTTCCCGTCTCAGCAGCCCTTTTCAGATTCAGGACTCCTGTTTGCACAGATTCGGGACTTAACCTCTGCGATGGTGTGGCACCGGCCGCGCGATCTCCCCAAACGAAGCAATCAGTGAGGAAGAGCAATTGAACCCTCTCATCAGTCAACTCATTAAACAAAATTTCGTTTAATCTAACAGTGTAGAATTATCTAACAGCAATTATGAAAGCAACTAACAGCCGTCAATTTTCTTCAGTAGCTGCTCGCACTCTCAAAGTAGTCGGGATTATCTTGATTCTCTCTGCCTTGCTTAACAGCATTGTTCTATCGCTGCCGGGAGAAATCTCGGACATGAGCAATCGAGGCTGGCAGTTGGCCGCAGCAACTCAGATAGTTGACCGGGGCATTATTCCTTTGATGGGTATCGCCCTGCTGATGACGGGCTTTTGGGTGGACAGCAGCAGTGGAGTCTCTATTGACCGGCGCAATGTTTGGGTTGATTTGCGATTTTGGGCACTATTGATTTCCAGCTTGTTAGGGCTAATTTACCTATTGCTGGTTCCCGTTCATCTCAACAATACTCGCCTGGAACTCAAAGATGCTCTGGTTCTACTCGATAAGGAAGCCGGACAAGCAGAAGCTAAACTAGATGCCCAAATTAAAAGCGAGCAGTATAAATCTGAGTTAGAACAGCGTAAAAGCCTTCTCCGGAACCAGATAGGCGCGCTACTGCAAGACGACGGGAAGCTGCAACAAGAACTCAAGAATCCAAATCTTCCCAAGGAATTGAAAGCCGTGCTTCAGGAGTCGAAAAATGACCCGAAAGCCCTCGATAAGTTCTTGGAACAGCAAGCCCAAGAACTGCCAAATCAAGCTCGCAAAGAGATTGGTACCCAGAAGCAACAAAAAGAGAAAGAGTTGAGAACTCGATCGAGAAATTCGAGTTTGCAGACTGGAATCAACAGTTTGCTGTTGGCGATCGGCTACATTACTGTTGGTTGGAGTGGACTCAGAAGTATGGGAATTCTGCGGTTCGGTCACCGCAAAAATTGATCGGCCCGACTGCTCGGAACGCGCAAGTCGAGATATCCCTAAGAAATACTTGATCTGCTGAATATAGCAACTGCACCTAGTAGTTAGGACGCTGTTAATTGCTGAAACCATCGTTCTTCTTGCATTTTCACATCTTCCTTCTTCCTTCTTCCTTCTTCCTTCTTGCTTCTTGCTTCTTCCTTCTTGCTTCTTGCTTCTTGCTTCTTGCTTCTTGCTTCTTCCTTCTTCCTTCTTCCTTCTTCCTTCTTCCTTCTTGCTTCTTGCTTCTTCCTTCTTGCTTCTTGCTTCTTGCTTCTTCCTTCTTGCTTCTTGCTTCTTGCTTCTTCCTTCTTGCTTCTTCCTTCTTCCTTCTTCCTTCTTCCTTCTTCCTTCTTCCTTCTGCTATAGTTTGCCCTTACTGAAAGCTGGGAATGTTCTCAATTTATATTCTGACTTACAACGAAGAGATTGATATCGCCGCTTGCATTGAATCGGCACTGCTTTGTGACGATATCATTGTAGTTGATTCTTTCAGCAGCGATCGCACCCTTGAGATTGTTCAAAACTATCCCGTGCAAACAGTGCAGCATCGCTTTGAAACTCACGGACGCCAGCGGACTTGGATGCTCCGAGAAGTAGAATGCAAGTACGAATGGGTTTACATCCTCGAAGCTGACGAGCGGATGACGCCTGCACTGTTTGCTGAATGCTTAAAGGCGATCGAAAGTCAAGAATATATAGGTTATTACGTAGCTGAAAAAGTAATATTTATGGAGCGCTGGATTCGTCGCAGCACTCAATATCCGCGCTATCAAATGCGCCTGTTTCGCAAAGACCAAGTATGGTTTACTGACTACGGTCACACTGAACGGGAAGTCTGCAACGGGCCCACTCACTTTTTGAAGGAAACCTACCCTCACTATACTTGCAGCAAAGGTCTTTCTCGCTGGATTGAAAAGCACAACCGCTACTCGACTGACGAGGCGGCTGAAACTCTCCGCCAATTAGCAGCGGGTCAAGTAAATTGGTGGGATTTATTGTTTGGCGCGTCGGAGGTGGAAAGGCGCCGCGCTTTGAAAGATTTTTCTTTGCGTTTGCCTTTGCGGCCTGTGGTGCGCTTTTTCTATATGTATATTTTACTCGGCGGATTTCTTGACGGTCAAGCTGGATTGGCTTGGTGCACGCTACAAGCTTTTTATGAATATTTAATATTGCTCAAAGTGTGGGAAATGAAGCATATGCCGCTGCCCAATTTAGATGCAGGGTCGGAACAGTCTATTTCGGAAGTAATAACAGTTGAGCAGTCTAAAGTTTCTTACAATCTTGGCGCTTCCGATACTCGCAGTTGAAAATTGGGAATTGGGAATTGGTAATTGGGAATTGGGAATTGGACACTGATTGAGTTGCTAGGGTGCTAGAAAACCCAGCCCTGTCAGGCGTGGTGAATTTGAACCAGAGAAAAAGTATAAAACCGCTATTTCAGCTCAAATCCGTTAGCATCGGAATGATAATTTTCTCTCGTCTTTCTCTGATTCTTCTGTGGTTGAATAATTCCGCAGTTACCGGATTTGAGCTGAATAGTTTTTATTCGGTCGCGTAATTGTGTACGTTCGTACACGAAAAAACTAGCGAAATTCATTAAGGTTTTTTTTTGCCGAAGATGAACGGCCGATAACTCGCGATCGACTAAAACAAGTCCGCCGCCAGATGCCGTCGCTGCAACACCGAGTTTTTCTGGGATCTCGAATCCGGTAGCATGGGAATGATAAATTTCTCTCCTCTTTCTCTGCTTCTTCTGTGGTTGAATAATTCCGCAGTTACCCGATTTGAAATCGCGAGCCGATTTTTCTCTCCTTCAAACAAGAAACTTTGCTATATGGAGTTACAGAAAAAACCCGGTTTCTTGAAGAACCGGGTTTCTGAATAACCTCAAAGTTTGATGCTTAATCAAGTTTTGATTGTTAACTCAAAACTCTCACAACTTAAAACTCTTGAGATTTTGCTCCTGTTTTTTCCCGATCGATCTTTAAGATCAACACACCCAAAGGCGGCAAACACAAGTCGATCGAATAAGCGCTGTTGTGGAACCACCACTCATCAGTCCACTTACCTCCCAAATTCCCCATATTGCTGCCGCCGTACTCCCGCGCGTCGCTGTTAAACAACTCCGTATAGAAACCCGGTTCCGGCACTCCGACGCGATAGTGAGAGTGTGGCTGTGGCGTAAAATTGCACACAGTAATCACAAACTGATCGCCATCCTTCTCGCGGCGCACAAAGGCCACCACGCTGTGTCTGTTGTCGCTGCAATCAATCCACTCAAACCCATCCTCAGCAAAATCTTGACTGTAAAGTGCCGTTTCGCTGCGGTACAAATTGTTCAAATCCTTGAAAAATAGCTTCAACTTTTGGTGTGGCTCAAATTGCAGCAACTGCCACTCCAAATCGCCCCAAACGTTCCACTCTTGCCACTGGCCGAACTCCATCCCCATAAACATGGTTTTCTTTCCGGGATGGGCAAACATAAAGGTAAACAAACACCGCACGTTTGCAAACTTTTGCCATTCGTCCCCTGGCATTTTCCCGATGATGTGGGCCTTGCCGTGGACAACTTCATCGTGGGACAAAGCCAACATAAAATTCTCGCTGTGGTTGTACCACATACTAAAAGTTATGTTGTTCTGGTGGAACTGCCGGAACCACGGATCCATGTGGTAGTAGTCGAGCATATCGTGCATCCAACCCATGTTCCATTTCAGGTTGAAGCCCAAACCGCCTACATAAGTCGGCCAAGATACCATCGGCCAAGAGGTAGATTCTTCGGCGATCGACAATGCGCCTGGGAAATAGCTAAAAATGACGTGATTTGTCTGGCGCAGAAAATCTGCCGCCTCGATATTTTCGCGTCCACCGTACTGGTTGGTCAGCCATTCTCCGGGTTCGCGGCAGTAATCTAAGTACAACATCGAGGCTACTGCGTCTACGCGAATGCCGTCGATGTGATACTTGTCAAACCAGAACAGAGCATTTGATACTAGGAAATTCCGCACTTCGTTGCGGCCGTAGTTAAATACTAGGGTTCCCCACTCTTTGTGCTCGCCCTTGCGGGGATCGGCGTGTTCGTACAAGTGAGTTCCGTCAAAGAAGGCTAAACCGTGACCGTCTTTGGGGAAATGTCCCGGCACCCAATCTACCAGTACGCCTATCCCTGCGGCGTGGCACTGGTCAACAAAATACATGAAATCTTCTGGTGTGCCGTAGCGGGATGTTGGGGCGAAATAGCCTGTTACTTGATAGCCCCAGGAACCGTCGAAGGGATGTTCGGCAATGGGCAACATTTCGATGTGGGTGAATCCTAAGTCTTTGACGTAGGGAATTAGCCGATCGGCCAATTCGCGGTAAGTCAAAAAGCGCGCGCCCGGATTCAGTTCCGAAACCGGCACTGCTGGTTGTATTTCTCCGTTTGGCAGTACCGCAGGTTCGGCTGTACCTGCGTGCAGCCAAGAACCGATGTGGCATTCGTAAACCGAAACTGGCTGCGTCAGTTGGTCTGTGTGCCGCCGCTGTTCGATCCAAGCGCTATCGTGCCAAGTGTAGGTATCTAAGTCGGTGACTATTGAGGCTGTTTTGGGCCGTACCTCTTGCTGGAAACCGTAGGGGTCGGACTTTTCGTAGGGATGTCCGTCTTGGTTTTTCACTTCGTATTTGTAGTGAGTTCCGTAGGATAGTCCCGGAATGAATAATTCCCAGATGCCGTTTTGGGATTTCCGCATTTGATGTTTGCGGCCGTCCCACAGGTTGAAATCTCCTAAGACTGAGACGTTACGGGCATTTGGAGCCCAAACTGCAAAATATACTCCTGTAATGCCGTCTACTTCGGTGAAGTGGGCTCCTAGTTTTTCGTAAATCCGGTGGTGGTTGCCTTCTGAGAATAGGTGAAGGTCAAATTCTGTGAGTTTGGGCGATCGAAAGGCGTAGGGGTCGTAGATAAAGCGTTCGTGTTCCCCTTCTTTGACTCGCAGTTGATAGTTTGCTAGTTCTGGGGTGTCGATCGTACATTCAAAAAAGTGATGGTGATGCTCTGATTTCATCGGGTATTCGGCCCTCGCTTCAGGCAAAACTACCGATACTGCTTCGGCATTCGGCAGATAAGCTCGGACGACCCAGACTTTTTTGCCATTTTCTTCGATCGCGTGGGGGCCTAGCACTTCAAATGGATCGTGGTGCTGATTCCAAACAATCCGGTCTATCTGTTCAAAGGGGACGGTCGCGGGCATAAAACTACTTACCTCAATCTTTTGACTAAATGGCGGCTTTCAAAACCTAGAGCGGAGCTGCACTTTACATTTGGATACATTTTTGATCGCTAATGCTACCACGCTTACTGCAACCCTTGCGCGCGCTCTTGCCTTGCTGGCGACCAAGCTGTGCTTTTACTGCTAAGGGCTAACATCTAAGTATAGAAATATTAAAACAAATTGAAAAATTTATATTTTTTAGATAATATCCTTGACTTTTTTTAACCTGTGTGATATAAAATTTTGGCAAATTATGGTTAATGTGCCAAACCAAGGTGGTCAAGGTGGGTGAGTTTGGCCGAGAACTCAATGTTGATTAATTAGTGGAATTTTCAGGCTGGGGCGATCGCCCGACAGGTATCTTTTAAAATCCCGGAGGCAGGGTTTCGCCGCAAACTTGGTGAATGTTGGCAATGCGCTCCAACAGCCAAGGATGCTCAATCCGGTATTGAGGAATCAAAGCTAAAGGACTCAGCAGCGCGGCAGCAGTAATATCTGCCACGCTCAAGGAGTCGCCTACCAAATAGGAACCATCTTGCCAGCGACGCTGCAACAGGCCTAAAGCAGCGCTCAGGCGCAACTCGGCGAGTTTTGCCGAAGCGTGGTTAATGCCGAACTGGCGGCGCGCCAACTGAATCACTAACTGGCTCAACACAGACGGGTCGATTTCCTTGCCCGCACCGGCGCGAAACTCGTAGTAAACAAATCGAGTGGCAATGCCGATGCTTTCATCGAGCCAGTCTTCCAGCATCCAAGCCTCTGCTTGCAAACTCTCGCCTGCCGGCAACAGCGGCGTTGAAGGAAAACTAGACTCGATCCAGTGGAAAATTTGCGTCGAGTCTGCGATCGCCCCTGGTTGACCTTCAAGTTGAGGCAGCAGTACCGGCACTGTCCTCAAACCCCCCGTGAGAGGCTTGAGTTTCAAAACGTGCAGGCCCGGAGTCAAATTTTCTACTTGAAAGGGGATGCCCTTGTAACCCAGCGCTAGGCGGACTTTGCGGCAGTAAGGGGAGGTACTGAACTGTAGTAAAAGCATCTGACAAAAAATAACACCCAACTTGAGGCCTAGACTGATGAGATTGAAAAATGCGAAGAGCGAACCATTTTTCACCCTTGAGGCTAGGCCCGTTGGGGTTTTACTCCGCGATCGCCTAGTTAGGGCTTTTTAGGAGAGGGAGAAGCACCGCCTGCTGGAGGCTTGTCTGCCCCAGGAGACTTTTCAGCCCCAGGAGACTTTTCAGCGCCAGGAGTAGCCTTTGGACTTTCCTTTGGTGTTGCTGGAGCAGAAACAGGAGGAGGAGTAGTACCGCCACCAGGAGTGGGGCTAGCGCCACCGCCACTGCCGGCATCACCGCCGCAAGCGCCGAGGGCTGCTGCAATGCCAATTACCAAAGTCAAACGAATTAATCCCTTGTTCATAAACACTCCTTAACATTCAAAACCCATCGCAAGGAAGGGAATAGTGTACTTGAGAAACAATGCTGGCACGAATAGATCGACGATTCGCTCGTTGATTACAATACTGCATTTATTAATAAATTTCACATTGATTCTGGCGAACCGGCAAAAAATTCATTTTTTTGGCAAATCTAGAAGTCAAAGAGACCAGTGGTAGGATGGGTTGGTTGGTTTGTGAGGTATCTTTGGTAAGGATAACCGAGATTTCCAGAAATTGGCGATCGGCAACCGCAAAAACTCCTAACCTCACTCAAGCTGAAGCTGCCCTCTATACGTATTGGTGAACTCTGTCAGTAACCCAGCCCTAAACGGACTGAGCTTGTAAGAGAAATCGAGCAAGCTGTACTGACCAGCCTAAGTCTTAACTGACTACGTTATTTGGGTCACGACACCGGAGAATGCGACGCTAGTTTTCCGCTCTGTCGTTGGTAGTTAAACAGTCTTAAGGTCACTGAGACAGTATTGCCAGCCTAACAAGCCCTTATAACATTGACCGACAAGCGAACATTACCCGGAAGGGATTAGGAGACAACCAGATCTCCACGGAGGGGCAACCATACCCCTCCAACCCCGAAAGGGGCAGATAAAGATTCAAGGCGATTGAAACCGCTCTTGGAGTTTTCCTCTCAGATCTAAAGATACTGAGTTTCCCACTTACCGAGTGTTTTTTATGACCGCTGCTATCAGATCCCCGGATTCTCCCCGCCGCTCCCGATCGACCGGCAAGCCCACCACAGACGCCGCCAAAAGCAAAGTTACTTCTATTGCCCGAGCTAGACGGGCAAAAACTGGGCCCCAATTGCCTAACTACTCCCCAGCGGACGAACAGGCCAAACCTCGCGCGCAAGGATCGGTGCTGAAAGTGATGCCCGATCGCCAGTCGCATCCGATGTGGCTGCGATCGCTCCTGCGGGTGGAGCGCGCCTCCTGGGCCGCATTGGTGCTGCTGTTGGGCGGCGCTCTGACTCTCTACGGTTTGACTGTTTACGGCGAGCAGCGCTGGAGTCAAGAGTATCAAAAGCTGGAAACTCTGCGCCGGGGCGAACAGCAGTTGAGTGCTGCTAGCGAAGTCTTGAAACACCAACTTGCTAAAGAAGCTGAAAATCCAGAAACCGGTTTGGCTGCACAGAAGCCTGCGGACACGATTTTCTTGCGCCCGGCCCCGGAAAACCGATCGCCCGGTGCGGCGGCACCAAATTCCGAAGAACCTGCTCTCAAGAAGCGATCGGGTGGGGAAACGCCGCTGGGCTATTGAGGCAATGTCGATTTGAGATTTGAGATTTGAGATTTTAGATTGACTCGCAGCGCCGTGAATCTGGAGGCTTGAATCTTGAGTCTAAAATTTGGGGATGCACAAACATTGTCTGTCGGGGCTGCGGTACCCGTTTTTGGGCAATGTCAACGCGGAGAGGGCCCTCTTGGGGATGTGTCCGAGGGTCTTGCTTCGGGTTTGATTTTTGTGAAAGTGCCGATCGATTTTGGCCCTACCTACCCTCGGTTAAAGTTTTCAAATATTATTTGAAAATAATAAAGAGAAGTTCAAAAAAATAATGCTACAGTAAGCAGCAAATCCCAATTTAATATTTATAAATTATTCGCAATTCTTCAATTATTCAATTCATAAATCTAAAATCTAAAATCTAAAATCTAAAATGGTAGAACTTGTCGGTAAATTTAGAATGCTATGAGCTACGATCCCCGTTTTGACCGCTACAGATCGCCGAATTTTAAACGTCCAAAAGCGTCGAGCGATTCCCTACGGGATAGCTACGCTTCACGCACTTGGTGGGGCAAACCAGTCAAACCCAGAGTTGCGGCTACGGCTAGCAGCCCGCCTAGGCCACCCCTGGAGCGTTTAAAACGCAACAAGTTCCGCTTGTGGGTTGTGTGGGTGGTGTTGATGCTCGGGGGGCTGGGGCTAGCTGTAAATTTGTTTTATTTGCAGGTGACGCGAGCTCCGGCGCTACGCAAACAGGCTCTTCAGCAGCAAACTCTCAAAACGAAGCCGTTTGTGCCGAGACGCCCGATCGTCGATCGCGCGGGGAATGTGTTGGCGATCGACAGACAGGTGTACACTCTCTACGCTCACCCGAAGTTGTTCAAGCACTCGAAGGCGGAGATTGCTGCTAAATTGGCTCCGATGCTGCCGATTGAAGTAGCCCCTGGCAATACGGCGGAAACTGAACTGCTGCGAAGGTTTAATCTGGCAGAAAGTGGTATTACGATTGCTAGTTCTTTGGCTCAAGAGGTGGCGGATCGCGTGGGGCAGATGCAAATTAAAGATAGTCCCGTGGATGGGCTGGAGTTGGTGCGGCAGCAGCAGCGTTTTTACCCGCAGCAGGAGTTGGCGGCGGATGTTCTGGGTTATGTGGATGGGGAACGGAAGGGACAGGCGGGGGTGGAATACAGCCAGCAGAATTTGCTGGAACGATCGATGCCGTCGATTCAATTTAGTAAGTCGATCGACGGGCGTTGGCTTCCCGATCGACTGACGGCGGGTTTTGTGCAGCTTGATGACTTGAAATTGCAATTGACGATCGACAGTCGCTTGCAGCGGGCGGCCCGGATTGCTCTGAAGGAGAAAATGCTGAAACACGAGGCGAAGCGCGGCGCGGTGATTGTGATGGATGCCCGCAACGGGGAGTTGCTGTCGGTGGTGGCTGAACCTTCCTACGATCCGAATCAATATTTTAATTTCGATTTGTCGCGCTATAAAAATTGGGCTGTAACTGATGTTTATGAGCCTGGTTCGACTTTTAAACCGATTAATGTGGCGATCGCCCTGGAAGCCGGTGCGGTCAAACCTAACACTGTGTTTAACGACGAAGGTCGGATTTATATGGATATCTGGACTATCCAAAATTCCGATTACAAACAAGCAGGCGCCCGCGGCCCTTCGACTGTTACGCAGATTTTGAAACATTCTAGTAATGTGGGGATGGTTCACGTAATGAACACGATGAAATCTTCTCTTTACTATCAAGCTTTAGAAAAATTGGGACTGGGACAAACTTCGGGTACAGATTTGCCTTTTGAAGTAACGAGTCAGCTTAAAAATCGAGAGCAATTTATCAATTCTCCGGTGGAAGTTGCCACTACTGCTTTTGGTCAGGGTTTTTCGATGACTCCGATGCAGTTGGTGCAGCTTAATGGGGCTTTGGCTAACGGTGGCAAGTTGGTAACTCCTCATGTTGTGCGGGGACTTTTCGATCGCGAAGGTCAACCTTTTTGGAAGCTGCCGAGGGCTGTTCCGAAGCAGGTTTTTTCGCCACAAACTACCAAGAAGGTTTTGGAAATGATGGAAACTGTGGTGGATGGTGGTACGGGGAAAGCTGCACAAATTCCTGGGTATCGGATTGCTGGGAAAACGGGGACGGCTCAAAAAGCTAGTGCTGGTAGGGGTTATTCTGATAAGGCGATTATTACTAGCTTTGTGGGGATCATGCCTGTGGAGGCTCCTCGGTATGTGGTGCTGGCGGTGATTGATGAGCCTAAGGGTGGTGGTACGGGGGGAGTTGTGGCGGCGCCGATTGTGGAGTCGGTGATGGAGGCGCTGATTAATATTGAGAAGATTGCGCCGAGTAAGAAATAGGAAGCAGAAATCTTGGCGGTTGGAAACCGCGTCTACACAAACGATGTCCGCCTCCGCGGACTAAGAAATATGGAATTTGAGAAATCTTGGCGGTTGGAAACCGCGTCTACACAAACGATGTCCGCCTCCGCGGACTAAGAAATATGATGGAATTTGAGAAATCCCGGCGGTTGGAAACCGCGTCTACACAAACGATGTCCGCCTCCGCGGACTAAGAAATATGATGGAATTTGAGTTGAAATTCCCGGCGGTTGGAAACCGCGTCTACACAAACCATGTCCGCCTCCGCGGACGAAGAAATATGGAATTTGAGAAATCCCGGCGGACGAAGAAATATGGAATTTGAGAAATCCCGGCGGTTGGAAACCGCGCCTACACAAACGATGTCCGCCTCCGCGGACGAAGAAATATGGAATTTGAGAGAAATGTGCGATTGACTCTTCAACCCGCGGAGGCGGGTTTTGTTTGTGTAGACGCGGTTTCAACCGCCGGGATTTTGGGTTGATCGGTGATATATCGATCGCCGAATTCGATGTAACTGAATTCAGTAACAGAATCTATTTTTGTTATTGTCTGGATTGGGTTTTCTTTGTCTTTCGGAGGTGCGTGTATGTCCTAAAAGTGTGGAGATGATGACGCATCGATCGCCTTTTGGAAGATTTGGATGAGATAGTGTGAGGTTTCCTTTTGCTAGAATGCTTGTGAGGCCGCATTCGTCAGTTTTGTTATACACTGGGCAACCTTGGTAATTGAACATGGCTCGCCAGACTGTTCCATTTTCTTTTACTTCATTTGTGTTCTCATTGACCTTCCGCAATGTTGTGTCATTTTGATTTATCCTAATCTGATATTCTAGATTTTTCCATTGGTTGGCTGGTACTTGGGCTGGTGTAATCTCGGCTTTGTGGACTGCTACTTGTAGGTTTTCTCCTACTTGCTTGAAGCTGGATTGCCATGCAATTTTGTCGCGTTTGGCGTTGCTTTGGGCAAGTTCCATTGCCCAATAAGCCCGATCGACTGATACCTTCAAACGCTGGTTGTTGATGAACATTAGCCAAGAGGGGCTGGCGATCGCACAAAATATCCCCAGTATTGCGATAATTATCAATGTCTCAAGCATTGTAAAACCGGCGTTAGGTGCTGTGGATCTGCGTTTGGGGGTTTTATTTGTTGACACGTAAGTACACTCAGTGATTTTTTGTTTAAAAAAAATAGCTGGAAGGCTCTATTTTTGTTGGGAGTATTTTAACTTTGAGCGTGGTTACTGTATAGGTCGCTTAAATAAAATTTACATAAAAAATTAGGATCTGGTAGGGGCGGTGTGGATGAGGATCGCCCTTTGGGACAAATTGCGGGTATTGATGCGATCGCCCGCTGTGGATGAGAGCGTGCGGGGCTGCTAAATTTGCGATCGTACTAATGCTCGAAAGGCTTTCATGGCGACGTTTCTGCCGGATGTTTTGCTTTCTTCGATATACTGGGGGATGAGATGGGCGATCGGGAAGCTGGGAAATTGGAAACTGCGATCGGCCTTTACATATTTTCCATCTTGCAATACGCTAATTTCCAGCTTGCGGCCGTTGTAGCGCCACAATTCGGGAACTCCTAATGCTTCGTAGTTGTTGAGCTGAGTGCGCGATGTGAGGTCAATTTCGATCGCTTAATCGGGAGGTGGAGCTGTTGCTAAGTCGATGCGATTTTTGCCTCTGACTGCGGCTTCGTTTTGGATGTAGAAACTGTTGTCGGCTTCTACTCCTTGAGCTATTTTTGCATTTTTAAATGTGGTTGAACCCAGCGGCCAAAATTCTCTATCTAGTTCTTCGAGCAGAATTTTTACTAAGTCGCCAATCAGGACTTTGTTAACTTCGTGTTCCATGCACGGAACCATGATTTTTAATGTTCCGTTGCTGTATGAAAGTCGGGATGAGCGGCTTTCTCCCAGTTCTGCTAAGATTGTTTCAAACATCTGCCAGGTTATGTCTTTTAGCTGTAATTGATTTCCTGGTTGGACTGATATTTGTTTTAGTTCTAGCTGCATAGTTTGTATGTTTTAATTAGATTATAAATGTGCGATTCGTTTAGCCGAAACTGAGTAACAATACTTGGGGGATGACTAGGATGACTATAAAGTCATAATAACTGGATACACATCTGGGTGCGGGTCA